>CAZNIP010000024.1:0-2135 GCA_964573115.1 uncultured Desulfohalobiaceae bacterium
AACTCGATCCCGTAGCCGTACAGGGCGGTCAAGGAATCCTCCAGCCGCTTTCTCCACTGGATGGTGCCGAAGTACTCCTCCTGGGCGACCTCTTCAAAGGTCTCCTTGATCCAGACATACACGTGCCTTCCGACATCCAGGTCCTCGTCGAGCTCGACGTACATGCCCCCGTGGCTGATGTTCATGACCTGCGCCGGAAAGGTCTTTTCAATTTCCTTCACCAGGCCGATCCGCACCAACCCGATGTACCCCTTGCGATCAAATCGCCTCTGCTCCAGAATCACGTTGTCCGCCATTGAGTCCAGCCTCCTGAGCAAGATTTCATCCTGGATTGATCGTCCCGCTGCTGTTGCCGGGTTCGCTGCCCGCATCTGGAATCAAACGCGCCGAGGCAGAGCCTCTTTCCTGTCGGTTGAGCTGAGCGTCGCACAGCTCTTTGTCTCCAGAAAAGCGCTGCGGCCAGTCATTCACTTTTGATCTGAAACCTACCTGGAAAGAGGAGCCTTGTCACTCCTGACCGGTCATCCTGAGCCCTGATGACCAGATCGGCCGTCGAAGCTGAGAAAGAACTCGGTCTGCCCGCTCTGAAAGCAGTCATCCCGGCCCTGGCAGGCCGGACAGTCCCCGATCCTGCCTGGACAGGCCATCCTTCCTGCAGCGATGTGGCCGCAGCGTTCCGACTTCACCCCAATCTCAAAGCCGTGCTGTTCGGAAAAGATCTTCATCCGCAAGAGATCGAGGCCTTTGCCTCCGGCATTGAAGTCAAAGGGTCGCCTCGTGGAGTAGGTCAGGGCCTCCTGGAGCGGGCTCAGGCCTTCAAAGATCCGGCCCAGATCATCCCCGGCGATCCCGATCCCGAAATCCCTGACCGCGAGCCTGGTCCTTCCCCCCTGAAACGAAGTCACCACGTCGATTCTGCCCTGATCCGGGGTGTTCTCCACCGCGTTGCGGATCAACCCGTCCACGATCTTCTGCAGGACCTCCTCAGGGAGAAAGACGCTTCCCTGACCCTCTGCCCTGACATCAATCATGACCTGCCGATGCGCAAAAGAGGGCCTCAGGGCCTTGACCCTCTGCTCGAGCCAGGGCCCGATCAGAATCTCTTTCGACTCGGACTGCTCTGGAAGATACCGTTTCCGGAGGAGATCCCTGACCTCTTCCACCACCAGGGGAGCTCCGGCTTCTCTGGCCACGATGAGGCTCAGCTCATCCCTGGCCTGCTCAAAGAGTCTCGTCACCAGACCTGCAAAAGGTGCAGGCCGATCCTTCATGATGTCGTTCACCTCGGCCTGGATGCCGGCGATCCTGGACAGATTCCGGCGCAGCATGTCCATGGTCGCCTGCCACTCCTCTTCCGGGGTCTGGTCAAGGACATCGGCCAGCATGTCCAAAGCCCCTGAGAGGATGGCCACCGGAGTCTTGAGTTCGTGCGACAAATGGGTGATGGCCCGGTCCTTGGTCCGGTTCAGGGCGCACACTTCGGCATAGGACCGCTTGAGCTCCTCCGCGATTCTGGCATTCTCGATGGACAGGGTCACCGTGCCGGCAATGGAGTTCAGGAGCTCGACGTCAGTCTGGTCGAATCCCCCCTCCAGCTTGTTCAGGGCTGCCAGGACGCCGATGACCTTTTCCGCCGACTTCAGAGGGACGATGGCCAGGTTCCTGGTCCGGTAGCCCATTTTGCTGTCCCTTTCCGGGTAGGCTGAGGCCATTCCGGCATCGTTGATGATCCTGGGCTCTGCTGTGGCCACCACTTCCCCGGCCGCCAACTGGTCGAACCCGAAACGGAGACGCTTGACCCGCTTCTTGGTTTCAGGGTTGGCGTAGGCCGCCCCAACACAGTCATGCTCTCTGGTCTTTTCGTCCAGCAGGATGACCAGGGCCCCCTCAGCTGCCGACTGGTCCATGATCTCACGGCTGATGTAGTCCAGGAGGTCTCCCAGCACAGGGTACTCGGGCAGAGCCTGGCTGATGCGGAGCATGGCCTCGTTCTGCCTGGCAGCCTGCTTTTCCCTGGTGACGTCCTGAATGGTCACGACCGCTCCTGTGGTCGCCCCCTGTGGACTGTGCAGAGGAGCGGCGGTGAAAAAGAGCCAGCGGCCCCGTTCGCCGAGGTCGGGAAAAAAATCTTCAGC
>CAZNIP010000024.1:2235-34138 GCA_964573115.1 uncultured Desulfohalobiaceae bacterium
GCACGGCACTGCTTTCGATGATCTGAATGTCCATATCGGGCATGCTCCTGATGGACCGGCTGGACCGGCCCCGGCCATCGGTTTTTGAATGGCCCCTGCTGACCGGTCCGCTGCGGGCGGCTTTTCTGTCCGCCTCTGTTTGTGTACACTGGTGGTCCTGCAGACAGACAGCATGTCTGCGCAACAGTCTGCTGTCCAGACCCGAACATGATCAAAGACAGGATCTATGGCCGCTTCAAAGAACGAGCATCAGGTCGGCCTGGCCGAAGACCTCCCCGATCGAGGACCCTCCCTTCAGACCAGACCGGACATCCTGGCCCCGGCCGGGGACCGGGAGGGCTTTCTGGCCGCCCTGGCAGCCGGGGCTGACTCCATCTATTGCGGGCTCAAGCACTTCTCGGCCCGAATGGAGGCGGACAACTTCTCCACGGCTGAACTGGCCGACCTGTGCAGCCTGGCCAGAACCAGAGGGTGTAAAACATATCTCGCCTTCAACACCCTGGTCAAACCAGGAGAGCTGACCTCGGCCGGCCGGCTCCTGGACAGAATCGCCTCCCAGGTCCAGCCTGAGGGCATCATCTTTCAGGACCTGGCCGTGCCATCCCTGGCCAGGGCCACTGGGTTTCAGGGCCAGCTGCACCTGTCCACCCTGGGCAACGGGGTCTCCCTCCGGGGGCTGGACCATCTCCGCTCCATGGGCATTTCCCGCCTGGTCCTGCCCCGGGAGCTGTCCATCGACGAGATCAAGCTCGTAGACCTCCACTGCCCGGAGGGTCTCGACCTGGAGGTCTTTGTCCATGGTGCCCTGTGCTATGCCGTTTCCGGGCGCTGCTACTGGTCGAGCTTTCTGGGGGGCAAGAGCGGGCTCCGGGGCCGCTGCGTTCAGCCGTGCCGGCGACTCTACGAGACAGGCAGGGGGAGCAAGCGCTTCTTCTCCTGTCTGGACCTCGGCCTCGACGTGCTGACCAAGACCCTGCTCGATCTGCCTCACATCCGGGGCTGGAAAATCGAGGGGCGCAAAAAAGGGCCCCATTACGTCTTCAACACGGTCAAGGCCTATCAGCTGCTGCGGGACCACCCTCAGGACCCGAGGCTCAGAAAAGACGCCCTCGAACTCCTGGACCACTGCCTGGGACGCAAAACGACCCATTCGGTCTTCCTGCCCCAGCGGGCCTTCAATCCTGTGGACACCGCGGTGGACAGCGGGTCGGGGCGTTTTGTGGGCAAGGTTTCCCTGTCCAAGAGCAGCAGGCCGTCCCTGAGCCCGCGCCAGGATCTGCTCCCCGGGGATGTGCTCCGGGTCGGCTATCAGGACCTGCCAGGGCATTTCATTTCCAGGGTGTCCAACTACATTCCCAAAGGGCGGAAGCTCCCCCTGCCCGGCAACAGAAAGGATCTGGCCAAAGGCACCCCGGTCTTCCTCATCGACCGGAGGGAAAAGGAGCTGCAGCAGCTCATCGCCTCCCTGGAGAGCGAGCTTCAGGCCCGGACCGCCTCAGGTCCTGTGTCTTCAGGCTTCACGCCGTCCCTGCCTTCTCCGGTCAGGCCCCTCAAGAAACGCATCCATCTCCATGTCCGGTCCGTGCTCCCCCAGGGCAAGACCCCGGGCACCCAGGCCCTCTGGCTCAGCCCGGGCCTGCTCAAAAAGGTGACCAAAACCCTGTACCCCAAAATCTGGTTTGTCCTGCCCCCGGTGATCTGGCCCGACCATGAAGACGCCTGGGCCGGGCTCGTCTCAGGGCTGGTCAAGAGCGGCGGGAGGCATTTTGTGCTCAACGCCCTGCCGCAGAAGGCCCTCTTTCCGGACATGGCCAGGCTGAACCTCTGGGCCGGGCCTTTCTGCAACATCGCCAACCCCCTGGCCCTGGCCGAGCTGAAGGACTCGGGCTTTGCCGGGGCCGTGATTTCCCCGGAACTGGAGGGGCAGAGCATCCTGTCCCTGCCGAGCTCCAGCCCCCTCCCTCTGGGCATCGTGCTCAAGGGGTTCTGGCCCCTGTGCGTGTCCAGGACCCTGACCCCGGAGCTCCAACCCGGGCAGATCCTCACCAGCCCCAAGGGGGAACGCCTCTTCATCGCTCAAAGGGGGGCCAACATCATCCTCTACCCCAACTGGGAGCTCGACCTGAGCTCCAAACAGCATGAGCTGGAGGAGGCCGGGTACAGTCTGTTCGTCCATCTCCATGAAAAAAGGCCCAAAGGGGCTCCGCCACCCAGGCGGACCTCAACCTTGAACTGGGATCTGAAATTGATGTGATCTCATCAACTCCATGTCATTGGGAGGCCTGAACAGCCGAAGGGCTGTGACGAGCGGGGAGGGCATAGAAGAAGCGGTGGATGAACCGGCGGGAGAGCAGAGGGATGGCCCTGACCAGGAGAGCCACTGCGACAAGGGAAAAGATGAGCCTGGCCCAGAGCAGCCCTGAGAGGTGACCGCCGAGCATGACCATGAGCAGGGTGTCCTCAATGAGCCCGTGGGACAGGCCCATCAGGGACACCGAGGCAAAAACGTCCTGGGGGTGGATGCGGCCTGATTTGGACTCCTTGATGATCAGTCCTCCCCCGTAGGTCAGCCCCATGGTCATCCCGATGATGGTCAGGGTGGCCGCTTCGGTTCCGATCCCCAGCAGACGGAGCAGCGGCCGCAGAAGCCAGATGATCAGGTCGGTGACCTTCAGGAAGTAAAGGATCCTGATCAGGGCGATCAGGCCCAGGATGACGCAGAAGATGAGGGCCAGATTCTTGATTTGGCCCACGGCCCACATGGCCAGCGAGGGGTCGCTGACCACCTCGCCCTGCCAGAAAATGACATTGGCCTCCTGCAGCCAGCCGGTCCAGGTGTAGACGAGGTTCAGAACGGCTCCGAGCACGAGCCCCCCGGCAATCCTGAACAGGCACTGGAAAATGAACCTGTTGCCGGACTCCTGGGCAATGCGCACTTCAATGGGCAGGGCGTGGGCCAGGAGGATGACCGTGGACAGGACCGTGACCTGAGCCACGCTGAGATGCAGGCTGTCGGCCAGGGACAGGAAGACGATGATCCCCCCGTAGATGTTGTTCAGCATGGCCGTGGCCCAGACCAGCCCGGTCTCTCCAGGCAGGCCCATCAAGCGCATCACCGGTTCCAGGGGCATGGCCAGATAGCTGATCAGGCCGGCCTCCTGAAGGATTTTGACCCCGATCAGGATGGGGATCATGATCTTGAACAGGTCCAGGCTGACCTGAGCGGCTTCAACGACCACAGATTTGACCTGGCCGAGGAACGACCCCGCCAGTCCCCCGATCCTGAAAGAGCTGTCAGGCTGTCCGGACATCAAAAGAGTTCCTTGAGCAGCTCGTCCTGGCTGTCTTGAGGGGGTCTGCCCTGCTTGCCCTGGGCCGAGGTCCGGCCCAGGGGGGAGATCTTGTCCGGCTGGGTGCCGGCCTTGAAGGGCAGGAGATAGGTCTTTTCGCTCCCGGGCCCGGCCAGGAGGCCGTTCCGGGCATCCACCTTGGCCATGACGATCCCCTCGGGCCGCTCAAAATCCTGGACAGGATAGCCCGACTCCACCTTTTCCCGGTACTTGAGCCAGATCGGGGCTGCAGCCCTGGAGCCGGTCTCGTACTTGCCCATGGGCCGCGGTTCGTCAAAGCCCACATAGACCCCGCTCAGGAGGTATGGGGCAAAGCCCATGAACCAGGCGTCCTTCTGCTCGTCCGTGGTCCCGGTCTTCCCGGCCACGGGCCGATTCAGGGCCTTGACCCGCCAGCCCGTGCCCTGCTGAACCACCTGCTGCATGAGGTAGGTCACGATATAGGCGGTCTGAGCGCTGAGGGATCGGGATGAGCCCGTTTCAGAGGAAAACATCTCATTGCCCCAGGAATCCTTGACCGAGAGGACCAGCCTGGGCTCGATGATCGTCCCTCCCCGGGCAAAGCCGGAAAAGGCCTGGCAGAGATTGATCAGGGTCACAGAGGCGGACCCCAGGCTGACCGAGAGATCCCTGGGAAACTCCGCCTTCAGCCCCAGAGACCTGGCCCGCTCGATGACCGTATCGATTCCGATCTGACGGGCCACCCGAATGGTCACCAGGTTTCGGGACTTGACCAGGGCGGTTCTGAGCAGGGTCGGCCCAAAGGAGACCTGTTCGTAGTTCTCCGGTTTCCAGGTCGAATTGGTGGCAGAGTCCGTGTAGACGATGGGTGCGTCCAGGAGGACCGAGGCCGTGGAAAAACCGCTGTCCAGGGCCGCGGAATAGACAATGGGCTTGAATGCCGAACCGGTCTGACGCCTGGCCTGGGTGGCCCGGTTGAACTGGCTGCCGGAAAAATCGTACCCGCCCACCAGGGCCAGGACGTCCCCTGTCCGGGGGTCCAGGGAGACCAGTCCGCCCTGGACAACTGGAGCCTGCTCCAGGGCCAGGACCTGTTGGCCGTTGTCGGTTTCCGCCTCCTCCTGGAACGAAGCCCAGACCACATCCCCGGCCTGGAGCACCTTTCTGGCATCCTTGACATCCCTGACCTCTTCCGGGGCCTTGGAAGGATTCAGCTCCCGGCACCAGGCCATGGAGGCCACGTCCAGCCACCCGGTGCTGTTGCCAAAGGAGACCCTGGCCCCCTCCTTGGTCACCTCCCGCACCAGGACCTGCAGCCATGACCCTTCGTAGGCCTGCCGGGTCTCTGTTCCGTTCTGACCAAAGCTCGACCACTCTTCAGGCTGCAGGTGCTGGACCGGTCCGCGCCAGCCTCTCCTTTTGGTGGAGGCCTCCAGACCGAACTTGACCGCCCTCTCGGCAGCCTGCTGATGGTCAAGATCCACGGCCGCAGTGACCTGCAGCCCGCCGGTGTAGGTCGTCTCCTCCCCATACCGGTCCACCAGCCAGCGCCGGACCTCTTCCATGTAGGAAGGACCTTTGTCCCAGGAAGGGTCCTCCATGGACTCGACCTGAAGCGGCTGCTCCATGGCGGCCGCAAAGGTCTCCTCGCTGATCCAGCCCATGTCCAGCAGCTGGTTGAGGACGTACTCCTGCCTGTTCCTGGCCTTCTCCGGGTGGCTGAAGGGGTCGTACCTGGAGGGGGCCTTGGGCAGCCCGGCCAGCATGGCGGCTTCACCTGCTGTCAGATCCGAGGCGTGCTTGGCAAAGTACGTCCTGGCCGCGGCCTCGACGCCGTACGCCCCGTGGCCGAGATAGATATGGTTGAGATAGATGGTCAGGATCTCGTCCTTGCTGAGGTACTTTTCCAGCCTGTAGGCCAGGATGGCCTCTTTGAGCTTCCGCTTGTAGCTCCGCTCAGGGGTCAGCAGCAGGGCTTTGATCACCTGCTGCGTGATGGTGCTCCCGCCCTGGACAATGGTCCCAGCCTGAAAGTTCTTCACCGCGGCCCGGAAGATGCCCAGGAGGTCGATGCCCTCATGCTCATAGAAGCCGCTGTCCTCTGAGGCCAGAAAGGCCTTGACCACATGGGGGCTCATTTTCTTCAACGGAACCAGAAACCTGTTCTCCCTGGCCAGGTAGCCCAGGACCCGGCCGTCCCTGGCGGTGACCGTGGTCGTCAGCGGCGGGTTGTAGTCCGTGATGGTCTTGATCCGGGGCAGGTCCTGCAGGGCCCAGAAATAGAGCCCTGCCCCCCCTGCTGCCGCCAGCAGGCAGAGCAGGACCATGAAGGCCAAAACAATGAGCACCAGTTTCTTCATGAGCGGGCTGTCCCGTTGAAGGTCAAACGTCCCTTGCCCAGGAGATCGTGCAGATGCACGATGCCCACGACCCTGCGGCTGTCATCCACGACCGGCAGGACCGTGATGGCCGCCTTCTCCATCCGGTCCAGGACCCGGCCACCCTTTTCCCCGAGCAGGGCGTGCTTGGGGGTCGCGGTCATGTACCGGGAGACCTCCTCCTGAACGGAAAACCGGCTTCTGCAGACAAGGCGGCGCACGTCGCCGTCAGTGAGGATCCCCAGAAGCTCCTGCTGCCCGCCGACCACGATGACCGTGCCGAGACCGCCCTGGTCCAGGCTGTCCAGGGCCTGCTTCAGGGAGGATGTTTCCCGGACCAGGGGCAGGGCCGTGGTCTGCATCAGCTGGGAGATGTCCTGGGAGAGCTGACGTCCCAGATCCCCCCCGGGGTGGTACTTGCGGAAATCATCCCGGCCAAAGGACTTCCACTCGATGAGCCCCACTGCCAGGGCGTCCCCCATGGCCAGGGCTGCCGTGGTGCTGGCTGTGGGGGCCAGTCCGAGCGTGCAGGCCTCCCGGGAGACCCGGGTGCACAAACAGACATGGGAAAGCTTGCCCAGGGTGGAGGTCACGTTTCCGGTCAGGCCCACGATTTTGGCTCCCAGGGCGTCCAGGGTCGGGATGATGGCATTGAGCTCGTCGGTTTCGCCGCTGTTGGACAGGGCCAGGATCACATCGCCTTCCCGGATCAGGCCCAGGTCACCGTGGGCCCCTTCCACGGGGTGCAGAAAGTAGGCCGGGGTCCCTGTGCTGCTGAAGGTGGCCGCGATCTTTCGCCCCACCAGACCGGACTTGCCGACCCCGGTGACCACAACCCGCCCGCTGCAGGCAGCCAGGAGCTCCAGGGCTCGCACGTACTCGTTCCCCAGGGCGGACCTGACCTCCTTGAGCCCCTGGATCTCAATGTCCAGGACCTCCCGGGCCAGCTGGACCCAGTCTCTGTCCTGAGCGTGATGAAGCCCTCCAGAGGGCCACTGCTCATGGTTCAACCTCAGTCCTCCAGACTCATTTTGCCGTAACCCTGGCAGGGCAGTTCGGGATACTGGCCGTTGAAACAGGCCAGGCAGTATCCGTCCGTGGCGTCAACAGCCCGGAGCAGCCCGTCCACGGTCAAGAAGTGCAGGGAGTCCAGCCCGATGAATTTGGCGATGTCGTCCACGCTGTGACTGGCGGCGATGAGCTCGCCCTTGGAGGAAAAATCGATCCCGTAGTAGCAGGGATTGATGATGGGGGGGCAGCTGACCCGCAGGTGGAGCTCCCTGGCCCCGAGCTCACGGAGCTTCTTGATCCTGGTCCGGATGGTGGTTCCGCGGACGATGGAGTCTTCGACAATGACGATCCTCTTGCCCTGAATCATGTCCTTGACCGGGTTGAGCTTGATCCTGACCCCGAAGTCGCGCATGCCCTGGGAGGGCTGAATAAAGGTCCGGCCCACGTAGTGGTTTCGAATCATGGCGATTTCATAGGGCAGCCCTGATTCCTGGGCATACCCGACTGCGGCGTACATCCCTGAATCCGGAAAGGGCATGCAGAAATCGGCCTCCACCGGCTTCTCCCTGGCCAGGACTCTGCCCATCTCCTTGCGCCTGGCGTAGACGTTCTGGCCAAAGACCACCGAGTCGGGGCGGGCAAAATAGATGAGCTCGAAAATGCACGAAGACCTTGGCTCCTGCTCCATGACCCTTCTGGAATGGAGCTTTCCGTTGTCGATGACGATCATTTCCCCTGGCTCGACCTCCCGGAGATATTCAGCTTCCAGCAGGTCCAGGGCGCAGGTTTCTGAAGCCAGGACATAGGTGCTGTCCAGCCGGCCGAGAACGAGGGGCCTGTATCCCCTGGGATCGCGGATGCCGATGAGCTTCTGGTTGGCCTGAATGAGCAGGCTGTAGGCCCCCCTGACCCTTTTGCAGGCCCTGGCCACGGCCTCCTCCAGGCTGGCCCCGTTCGTGTTCTTGGCCACCAGGTGCAGGAAAATCTCGCTGTCCATGCTGGTTTGGAACAGGGATCCCTGCTCCTCGAGCTCCTGATGCAGCTCCATGGTGTTGACCAGATTGCCGTTGTGCCCGATGGCCAGGTGCATGCCCTTGAAATTGACCATGAACGGCTGGGCGTTTCGCAACAGGGAGGCCCCGGTGGTGGAGTACCGGATGTGGCCGATGGCCACTCTCCCCTTCAGCTCGTGCCCCAGGTGACGCTCGTTGAACACATCGGCCACCAGGCCCATGCCCCGCTGCTCGCGCAGCTTGGTCCCGTCCCAGGTCACGATGCCGGCGCTCTCCTGCCCGCGGTGCTGCAGGGCGTAGAGTCCGAAATAGGCCATCCTGGCGGCTTCAGGATGTCCGTAAATGCCGATGAGACCGCAATATTCCTTCATGCAGTGCGATCCTTCCTGCCCCCGTTCTGATGGTATTCCTGCAGACTGCAGACTTCCAGACCCTTGCCCTTGAGCTCCTTCAGGGCCTGGGCCATGGCCCTGGTTCCGGCCAGGGTGGTGGTGTAGGGCAGGCCGTAGAGGATCACCGTGTGTCGCAAAGACGAGGAGTCCTGCACGGTCAGCTTCCCTGAAGAGGTGTTGATGACCATGTCCAGCTCCTTGTTCTTGATCATGTCGATCACGTTCGGCCGCCCCTCATAGACCTTTCTGACGACCTGCGAGGGGATGCCCCTCTCAGCCAGGAAAGCGGCTGTCCCCTCCGTGGCCACGAGCTCGAAGCCGAGTTCGTGAAGAATGGTCGCGCTCTCGACAATCCAGGGCTTGTCCCGGTCATTGACCGAGATGAAGATCTTTCCAGCCCGGGGCAGGATCAGCCCGGAGGCGATCTGGGACTTGATAAAGGCCATGCCGAAGCTGTGGTCCACCCCCATCACTTCTCCGGTGGAGCGCATTTCCGGCCCCAGCAGGATGTCCACGCCGGGAAAACGGTCAAAAGGCAGGACAGCCTCCTTGATGGACACATAGCCGCGTTTGCGCTGTGACCAGGGGTCGAGCTCCCTGATGGTCCTGCCCAGCATGACCTGGGTGGCCAGCTTGGCCAGGGGGACTCCGGTGGCCTTGCTCACAAAGGGAACCGTTCTGGAGGCCCTGGGGTTGACCTCCAGGATGTAGACCTGTCCGTCCTTGATGGCGAACTGGATGTTCATCAACCCCTTGACCTGGAGCTCAGCCGCCAGGGCCCTGGTCTGGCGCTTGAGCTCGTCCACCATGTCTTCGCCGATGGTGTGCGGCGGCAGGACGCAGGCCGAGTCCCCGGAGTGGACCCCGGCCTCCTCGATGTGCTCCATGACGCCGCCCACATAGGTCTCCACGCCGTCGGACACGGCATCCACATCCACCTCCACGGCGTTCTCCATGAACTTGTCCAGCAGGATGGGATGGTCAGGGGAGATGATCACCGCCTGGCGGAAATAGTTGAGCAGGTCCTCTTCGTCGTAGACGATCTCCATGGCCCTGCCGCCCAGGACATAGGACGGCCTGACCACCAGGGGATAGCCGATCTTCTTGGCCACCTCCACCGCGCCGTCCTCTGACACGGCCGTGCCGTTTTCCGGCTGCTGCAGATCCAGGATGCGCAGGAGCTCCTGGAAGCGTTCCCGGTCTTCGGCCCGGTCGATGCTGTCCGGGGAGGTCCCCAGAATCGTCACCCCGTTGTCCAGCAAGGGCACCGCCAGGTTCAATGGGGTCTGGCCCCCGAACTGGACAATGATTCCTTCAGGCTGCTCCTGCTCGACAATGTTCAGGACGTCTTCCAGGGTCAAAGGCTCGAAGTACAGCCGGTCCGAGGTGTCGTAGTCCGTGCTGACCGTCTCCGGGTTGGAGTTGACCATGATCGATTCAATGCCCATGCCCCGCAGGGCAAAGGAGGCATGCACGCAGCAGTAGTCGAACTCAATGCCCTGCCCGATCCGGTTGGGACCGCCGCCCAGAATGACCACCTTGCGCTCCTGTGTGGACCGGGCCTCGTTTTCCTTTTCATAAGTGGAGTAGAAATAGGGGGTGTAGGCCTCGAACTCAGCCGCACAGGTGTCCACCAGCTTGTAGGTCGGCAGGATCCCCTGGGCCTGACGATACCTTCGGACAGCGATCTCATCGGTCTGGAACACGGTGGCCAGCTGTTTGTCCGAATAGCCCAGCTCTTTGGCTTCCCGGAGCAGCCCGGCCAGCCCGGGGTCCTGGCCCTGCAGCTTCCCCTGCCCGCCAGCCTGAAGCAGCCTGGCCTCAAACCTGGTCAGCTCGCCGATCTGGCGCACGAACCAGGGATCGATGCCAGAGGCCCGACAGATCTCCTCTTCAGACAGGGAGCAGAGCTGGGCCTGCCTGATGCGGTAGATCCTCTGGGAGTTCGGCGTCCGCAGCCCGGCCATGATCGTCTCCCGATCCGGCAAAGGGGCGTTGAAATCGTTGGCCAGCCCGGACATCCCGGTCTCCAGTGACCGCAACCCCTTCTGCAGGGCCTCCTTGAACGTCCGGCCGATGGCCATGGTCTCGCCCACGCTCTTCATGGAGGTGGTCAGCACGTCCCTGGTGCTGGCAAACTTTTCAAAGGTGAACCGTGGAACTTTGATCACGCAGTAGTCGATGGCAGGCTCGAACGAGGCCACGGTCTCCCTGGTGATGTCGTTGGGCAGCTCGTCCAGGGTGTAGCCGACGGCCAGCTTGGCCGCGATCTTGGCAATGGGAAACCCCGTGGCCTTGGAGGCCAGGGCCGAAGACCTGGACACTCTGGGGTTCATTTCAATGACCATCATCCGCCCGTCCTCGGGGTTGATGGCGAACTGGACGTTGGACCCCCCTGTCTCCACCCCGATCTCCCGCATGATGGCCAGGGAGGCATCGCGCATGGCCTGGAACTCCTGATCGGTCAGGGTCTGGGCCGGGGCCACGGTGATGGAGTCTCCGGTGTGCACGCCCATGGGGTCGAGATTTTCGATGGAGCAGATGATCACGCAGTTGTCGTTCTTATCCCGCATGACCTCGAGCTCGAACTCCTTCCAGCCCAGCAGGGACTCTTCCAGCATGACCTCGTGGGTCATGCTGGCTGCCAGACCCTGGGTGGCGATGGCCTCGAGGTCTTCGCGGTTGTAGGCCACTCCGCCACCGGTTCCCCCCAGGGTGTAGGCCGGGCGGACAATGATCGGGAAATCCAGCTCCTGGCAGAGGCTGCGGGCATCGTCCAGGGATCCGGCAATCCCGCTCTGGGGAACGGCAAGGCCGATGTTCTCCATGGCCATCCGAAACTGCCTCCGGCTCTCGGCCTTCTGGATCACCGGCAGGGAAGCCCCGATGAGCTCCACACCGTACGTGTCCAGGACCCCCTGCTCGGCAACGCCGACAGCCGTGTTCAACCCGGTCTGCCCCCCCAGGGTCGGCAGCAGGGCATCCGGCCGTTCCACGGCAATGATGCTGGCCACGCATTCCGGGGTGATGGGTTCCACATAGGTCCGGTCGGCCAGCTCTGGATCGGTCATGATCGTTGCCGGATTGGAGTTGATGAGCACGACTTCGAAGCCCTCTTCCTTCAGGGCCTTCAGGGCCTGTGTCCCTGAGTAGTCGAACTCGCAGGCCTGACCGATGATGATCGGCCCGGAGCCAATGAGCATGATCTTCTTGAGGTCGGTTCGCTTGGGCATAGTCTCGACAGGTGTTTACTGGTTCATGATCCTTACGCCTGTTTCGGTCTCCGGTGTACGTGATTGTGCCTGAGGGAGCAAGACCAATCTCTGGGCCAGCGCTTGACAGGGGTGACCAGGGTCACTATAGTCCGTGAAGGAAAAATTAGGACAACCAAACATCGTTCCCTGAAGGCACATTCAGGATGGAGGTGTCCACAGTTCATGAGTGCCCTACCCTTAATTCATTTTCCCTCTGGCAGCAAGGTCGTCATCGCCTCCCTGACCGGTGGCGGCGGGGCCAGGTCGAAGCTGTACGCCCTGGGGCTGACCCCGGGGACCGAAATTCATATTGTGTCCAACGGGTCAGGACCCTGCCGAATGAAAGTCCGGGATTCCGAACTCGTTCTCGGACAGGGTCTGGCCAACAAGGTCCTGGCCTTCACCTCAAACGAATGACCCCGGTGGCCATCAACGTCAGACCCTCAGCCCACACGTCCGCATGATCATCAGGGCAGGCCTCGTTCGGTCTGCCCTTCTTTCTGCAGACAAGGTCGCTCAGCATGAACACTGTCATGAACATGCGTCAGCTGGCCCGCAATCAAAAGGCCAGAATCGTTTCGGTCAGAGCCAATGGAGAACTGGGCAGACGGATCCGGGACATGGGGCTCCTGCCAGGCGTTGAGGTCACGGTCATCGGCCGGGCCCCCCTCAGGGATCCTGTGGCCCTGAAGATCCACAACTTCACCCTCTCCTTGCGAAACAGCGAAGCAGACCATATCATGGTCGAACCTCTGGAGCCTTTGACACCCCAGGAGTGACCCCCTGGGGACGGCCGTCAAGGCGGCCTGCCGCCGCCCTGACAGCGGGGTCGGACCGCCATGGACACCACAGACTTGAAGCCCAGCGGCGAATGCCAGTGGGACCTTCCCTGCCGCCCGCCAATGCGGGTCCCGGCCAGATTCTTCTCCTCACCATCCCTGGTGCGGCTCCTGGAGCCGAAAGTTCTGGAGCAGGCCGCGAATGTGGCCGCCCTGCCCGGCATTGTCAAGGCCTCGCTGGTCATGCCCGATGCCCACTGGGGGTATGGGTTTCCGATCGGCGGAGTGGCCGCCTTTGACCCTGGCCAGGATGGCGTCATTTCCGTTGGCGGGATCGGTTACGACATCTCCTGCGGGGTCAGGACACTGCGCACCGGCCTGCAGGTTCAGGAGGTCAGGTCCTGCCTGGAGGAGCTGACCGATCGTCTGTTCAAGCGAATACCAACAGGCGTCGGCTCCAAGGGGCTGATCACCCTGCCCCCATCCCAGCTGGACGATCTCCTGACCCAGGGAGCCAGGTGGGCCGTGGGCAAAGGCTACGGCTGCCGGGAGGACCTCGATTTCATCGAAGACAACGGCTGCGCCCCAGGGGCCGATCCAGACCAGGTCAGCGAAACGGCCAAAAAGAGGCAGGAGAAGCAGACCGGCACCCTGGGATCCGGCAATCACTACCTGGAGATCCAGGCCGTGGACGAGATCTTCGACCACTTCACGGCTGAGGCCTTCGGCCTCCAGGCCGACGATGTGCTCATCTCCCTGCACTGCGGCTCACGGGCCCTGGGACACCAGATCGGGACCGACTCCCTCCAGCGCCTGGCCGAAGCCGCCCGCACATACAAGCTGCAGCTGCCTGAACGCGAACTGGTCTGCGCTCCGCTCGCCTCCCCCGAAGGCCAGAACTTCTATGCGGCCATGGTCTGCGGGATCAACTGCGCCCTGGCCAACCGCCAGGTCATCGGACACCTGATCCGGGAAGAGCTGGAGCGTGTGTTGCCTGAAGCCAGATGCAGCCTGCTCTACGACATCAGCCACAACACCTGCAAGATCGAGAATCACCAGGTCCAGGGCAGATCCCGGCAGCTCTATGTCCACCGCAAGGGGGCCACCAGGGCCTTCGGTCCGGGGCGGCCAGAGCTCCCGGAGAGGTATGCTGCTGTCGGGCAACCGGTCCTCATCGGCGGGACAATGGGCACCTCGTCCTTCATTCTGGCCGGAAACACCACTGGGGAAGAGCTGGCCTGGAGTTCGGCCTGTCACGGCGCCGGACGGGTGATGAGCCGCAGGCAGGCCGCCAGGAAGTGGAAAGGGCAGAAGGTGCTCTCCAACCTCAGCCACCAGGGCATCCTCATCAGGGCGGCCAGCGCCAGAGGAGCGGCTGAGGAAGCCCCCCAGGCCTACAAGGACGTGGTCGAGGTGGTCGAGTCCACCCATCGGGCCGGCCTGGCCAGGAAAATCGCCAGGGTCAGGCCCCTGGCCTGCATCAAGGGCTGATTCAGTTTCGCGTCCTTAACTGACCTTGGCCCCGGGCTGAACCGACTCGGACGGAGTGACCAGCTTCAGTCCGCTCGGGTCATGGACGGCCAGGACCATGCCCTGGGACTCGATGCCCCTCAGTTTCCGCGGCTTGAGGTTGGCCACCATGACCACCTGGGTTCCTGGTAGCTCGTCCGGTCCATAGTGTTCGGCCAGCCCGGCCACAACCTGCCGGGGCTGCTCCTCGCCGAGGTCAACGTCCAGCTTGAGGAGCTTGTCCGCTTTTTTCACGGCCTCGGCCCGCATGACTGTCCCGACCTTGAGCTCCATTTTCTGAAAGTCGGTGAACTCGATGAATGACCGCTGCTCCTGGTCCTTGGGCTGAACCTCCTTTTGCCCGGGCCCTGCGTGTTTTTCCAGGTCCGGAGGGTCCTTGCGGGGAAAGAGGTTCGATGTCCTGGCCAGCTGGGTCCCGGGATCCAGGAAGCTCCAGGCCTGGGCCTCCTGATCCAGGTCCTCTCTCTCCGGAGCCAGGGTCGTTCCCAGCTGCTCCATCATCGAGGTGCTGGCCTCAGGCATCACCGGCCAGATGGCCAGGGCGACCTTGCGCAGACCTCCCAGGATCGTGGCCATGACCGTCTGCAGCTGCCCGGTCCTGCCCTCCTTGTTCAACACCCAGGGCGCGGAGGCATCGATGTACTTGTTCAGGCCGCGCACGAACTCCCACAGGGATTCGAGGCCCTGGGCCACCTGAAAGCTGCGCATGTGGTCCACATATCCCTGGACCGCGCTCAGCCCGAGGTCCATGACCTCTTTTTCCAGTTCGCCCGGCTCCCCGGCCGGAGGGACCTGGCCTTGAAAGTACTTGTGGGTCATGGACAGGGACCTGTTGAACAAGTTCCCGAGGTCGTTGGCCAAATCAGAGTTGAACCGGCTCACCAGGGCCTGTTCTGAAAAGCTCCCGTCGTGGCCGAACTGCATCTCGCGCATCAAAAAGTAGCGAAACCCGTCCAGGCCATACTTCTGGCGCATCTCCAAGGGCTCGACCACATTGCCCAGGCTCTTGGACATCTTGGCCTCGTCCACCTTCCAGTAGCCGTGAACCCTGAGCCCCTGATAGGGCTCCAGGCCTGCAGCCTTGAGCATGGTCGGCCAGAAGATGGCGTGTGGCTTGAGGATGTCCTTGGCCACCAGGTGGTGGGCCACTGGCCAGAAGGTCTTGAAGTTCCTGCCGTCCGGCCAGCCAAGGGCCGAAATGTAATTGATCAGGGCATCGAACCAGACATAGGTCACGTACTCCGGATCAAAGGGGAGCTCGATGCCCCAGGTCAGCCGTGTCTTGGGCCTGGAAATGCACAGATCGTCCAGGGGCTCCCTGAGCATGGCCAGGACCTCGTTGCGGTACTGCCGGGGCTGAATGAAATCGGGGTTGGCCTCGATGGTCTCCCGCAGCCAGTCCAGATAGCGGCTCATGCGGAAAAAATAGTTCTTCTCCCGGATGTACGTCGGCTTTTTGAGATGGTCGGGGCACAGGCCGTCTTTGAGCTCCTTCTCCGTGTAGAATCGCTCGCAGCCGAAACAGTAGTGCCCGCCGTACTCGCCGAAGTAGATGTCCCCTTTGTCGTGCACCTGGCTCAGGATGTCCTGCACGCACTTCTTGTGGGCCTCGTCCGTAGTGCGCACGAAGGCGTCGTGCTCGATGCCCAGATGCGGCCAGAGCTCCTTGAACTGACTGCTGACCCTGTCCACGTACTCCACTGGGCTCTGCCCGTTGTCCTCGGCGGCCTGAACGATCTTGTCCCCATGCTCGTCAGTGCCGGTCAGAAAAAAAGTCTGCTCATCCAAAAGCTTGTGAAAACGATTCACGCAGTCGGCCAGGATGGTGGTATAGGCGTGCCCCAGGTGGGGGCTGGCATTGACGTAGTAGATCGGGGTGGTGATGAAAAAGGCCTGGGTCACGAATCCTCCTCCTGGATGTGGGCTCAAATCCAAAGAGTCAGCGCAGCCGGAGGCTGCGCTGACTCATTTCTTTTTCCGGGACCTGGAACGCCTCTTTTTGCCCCGAGGCGGACGCTTGTCCCGGCTCTTTTTCTTCTCAGCCCCCTTGGGGTCCTGTTCAGCCTTGTCCTGCCCCTGGTCTTGAGGCTGAGCTTCGGGTTTGGGCTGACTTTTGGGCTGACCCCTCTGGTCGGTCTGCTTGTCGCCTTCCCCGACAGGAGGGCTCTCCCTGGGCCGGCGATTTCTGAGATCCTCCCACTCTGACAGGGAGATCTCCTTTTCCTCGCCTTCTCCGGCATCGACGATCAGGGAGTCCCTGAACATGTTCGACCGCAAAACCTTGAGCTCTCCCTGGGCCGTCTCGTAACGCTTGCCGATTTTGGGGCATTTGCGCTGAAAATCGGCATAGGTCTCCCGTTCGTAATTCAGGCAGCACAGCAGTCGGCCGCAGGCCCCGGATATCTTCGATGGATTCAAAAAGAGCTGCTGCTCCTTGGCCATCTTGATGGTCACGGGGTCGAACTTGCGCAGAAAGGCGTGGCAGCAGCAGACCCGGCCGCAATTGCCGATACCTCCCACGAGCTGGGCCTCATGCCTGACTCCGATCTGTCTGAGCTCGATTCTGGTCCGGTATTTGCCGACCAAAACCTTGACCAGCTCGCGAAAATCGATCCTGGCCGGGGCAGTAAAGAAAAAAACCATCTTGCTCTGATCAAAGCGCACCTCGACATCCACGAGCTTCATTTCCAGCTTGAACTGCTGGATCTGCGCCGCGCAGTAGTCAAAGGCCTCTTTGCCGAGCTGACGGTTCTTCTCCAGGACTTCGAAGTCCTCTTCTTCAGCCAGACGCTTTATGGGTTTGATGTCCTCTTCGGACAGATCAAGAGGCGGCGTGTCCCGGACCGTGACCACCCAGGCCAAGCCCTGCCCCTCTTCAGTGGCCACGAGGACGGCCTGTCCACTTGCCGCCTCCTCCTGCTCGGTCCAGAAATAGTAGAGTTGGCCCAGTTCACGGAACTTGACCCCGATATATCGCTTCATAGATCATAAACCTTGACCATCGCCGCCTCATGTCCTGGCTCACTGGGGGCACTCCGCTGTTGAACATGGTGCCCGCTGTCCTCGGTCTTGAAAGAGGATGGCTCATGTCATGCCCCTGCAGGAGCATGGCCGTGACCCGGCACTGTCCTGAGAACAGCCGGCTGAGGACTGGCTTGCCTCAGCAGGAGGGTCCAGCAGTCATTTGGCAGCAATGAGTTCTTTAATTCTGTTCAAGGCCAGGTCAATCCCTTCTGGACGGGACCCTCCAGCCTGGGCCAGGTCCGGGCGCCCGCCGCCGCTGCCGCCGACCTCGGCGGCCACCTCTTTGATCAGTTCTGGAGCGGTGAAACGCTCATGCAGATCAGGGCTGACAAAGAGCAACAGCATGACCTTGCCTTCGCTTGCAGCAGCCAGAAAAATGATCCCCTCCTGCATCTGGGAGCGGAGATCATCCATCATCGACCGCAGTTCCTTCATCCCAGCTCCGGCTGGCAGATCGAGCCTGGAGGCCAGAACCTCCATCCCGGCGATGTCTTCGGTCTGATCAAGGAGGGACCGGGCACTGGAAAAGACCCGGCTCTTCTGCAGCTCTTCCTTGTCCTTGACCGCTTTCCGGACCTGGTCCTGGAGCTCCTCCACCCTGGCACCCAGCTTGTCCGGCTGGGTCTTGAGGGCCGCTGACAGGGTGTCCAGGATGGCCCTGTCTCTGCGGAAGATGCGGATGGCATTCCACCCTGTGGCCGCCTCGATCCGCCTGACCCCGGAGGCCACTCCGGCCTCTGCACACACCGTGAACATGCCGATTCTGCCGGTTGATGGCAAATGCGTCCCTCCGCAGAGCTCTTTGGACACATTGGGTATCTTCACCACCCGGACCTCATCGGCATACTTTTCTTCGAACAGACCCACCGCCTGCTCCTCCTTGGCCTGAGCATAGGGCATGACCGTGCACTCCAGAGGGATGTCGGCCAGGACGTTCTGGTTGACCTCGTCTTCGATCTGCTCCAGCTCCTTCGGGCTCAAGGGGTTGATGTGCGTGAAGTCGAACCTGAGCCGTTCCGGGCCGACCAGGGAGCCGGCCTGTTTGACATGCTGACCGAGCACGTTTCGCAGTGCCGCGTGCAGGAGATGGGTGCAGGTGTGGTTTCTGGCCGTGGCCACTCTCAGGCCCTCATCCACGCTCAAGTTGACTTCCTGGTCCCGGTAGAGGGTCCCCTGGACCACCTCCACCACATGGACGAGGAATTCAGGGGCCGGCTTGAGGGTCTCGGTGACCCTGGCCATCCCTGTGTCTGAGAGGATCCGGCCCTGGTCTCCGACCTGGCCTCCGGATTCCCCGTAAAACGGGGTTCTGGCGGTGAGCACATAGGCCTGCTGGCCTTCCGGGGCCTCGGCAATGGCCTCGCCGCCCCTGGTCAGGATGGACACAACCCGGCTGGAGGCCTGCAGGGTGGCATACCCCAGAAACTCGGTGCGCATGCCGGATTCCAGGAGAGGGGCAAACTCTCCGGCCAGATCGATCTCCCCGCTGCCGGACCAGGCTGCTTTGGAACGTTCCTTCTGGGCCTGCATCAACTGGTCGAAGCTCTCCTCTTCCACGGCAAAGCCCTGCTTTTCAGCCACGTCCTTGACGATATCCACCGGGAAGCCAAAGGTGTCGTAGAGCTTGAAGACCACCTCCCCCGGGACGAGGTCCCGGTTCTCCCTCTTCAGCGCGGACAGCTCCTCCTCCAGGAGCCCCAGGCCCTTGTCCAGGGTCTTGCCGAAATTCTCCTCCTCCTGGAGCACGACCTTGGTCATGAACTCATTGGAATTGATGAGCTCCGGGTAGGCCTGGCCCATTTCACCCACCAGCTGACCGCAGACCTCGAACAGGAACGGGTCCTTCAGCCCCAGAAAGCTGCCGAAGCGGTAGGCCCTCCTGACCAGGCGTCTGAGCACGTAGCCCCGGCCTTCGTTGGAGGGCAGGATCCCGTCGGCGATCATGAACGGGATGGCCCGGCAGTGGTCCGCGATGACCCGCAGGGCAGTGTCCGCATCCGGGTCTGTCTTGTACTCCACCCCGGCCTTGTAGGCCATGCTCTGGATCAGGCCGGAAAAGAGGTCGGTGTCGAAATTCGAGTACACCCCCTGGCAGACCGCAGCAATGCGTTCCAGCCCCATGCCGGTGTCGATGCTCGGTTTGGGCAGGGGGTTCATCTGGCCGGACTCGTCCCGGTTGAACTGCATGAAGACCAGGTTCCAGATCTCGAGATAGCGGTCGCATTCGCAGACCCCGATCTCGCAGTCCGGGCCGCAGGCCATGTGCTCGCCCTGGTCGATGAGGATCTCGGAGCAGGGACCGCAGGGGCCGGTGTCCCCCATGGCCCAGAAATTGTCCTTTTCCCCCAGCCGATAGAGCCGCTCGGGCGGTATCCCGGCCACCCTGTGCCAGAGATCGGCCGCCTCGTCGTCGTCCAGATAGACGGTGCAGTAGAGCCTGTCCTTGGGCAGCCCGAGCTCCTGGGTCAGATACTCCCAGCCCAGGCGGATGGCCTCTTCCTTGAAATAGTCGCCAAAGGAAAAATTGCCCAGCATCTCGAAAAACGTGTGATGTCGGGCTGTCCGGCCCACATTCTCCAGGTCGTTGTGCTTCCCCCCGACCCGAAGACATTTCTGGGAGGTGGTGGCCCGGGAATACGGACGCTTTTCCTGGCCGAGAAAGACCTTCTTGAACTGGACCATGCCAGCGTTGGTGAACAACAGGGAGGGATCGTCCTTGGGCACAAGAGGCGAGCTGGGCACGATCTGGTGACCGTTACGGGCGAAGAAATCGAGAAACGATTTACGAATTTCTGCAGCCGTTGTCACAACATACTCCTCTTTTCGGATTTGGCTCGTATGAACGTGCTTTTGCTTTCAGGTGTCGGCTTTCAGGAGAACATCTTTGACGTGACACAGCCCAGACAAAGTTTCATCACTGATCAAACCGGCCGAGTTGGGCGTCATCAGGTGAAGGGCCAGACGTTTTTTCTTCCATCAACCTTCAACCCTCGACCTGTCAGGCCGGCCAGCGGCCGGGCTGAAGCCTCCATGGGGGACAGCTGCTCATTCCTTGTCCGGGGCCTCTTCAGGTGTTTCCTGTGCGGGCTCAGGGGCCTCCCTGACTCCCAGATGAACCAGGAGCTGATCTTCAATCTGCTGTCTGATGTCCTCGTGCTCCTGGAGGAAGGCCCGGACATTCTCCTTGCCCTGGCCCAGGCGCTCGGAGCCAAAGGCGAACCAGGATCCGCTCTTGTCCACGACCCCGTACTGGACACCAAGGTCGAGGAGCTCGCCCTCTCTGGAGACACCGGTGCCGTAGAGAATGTCGAACTGGGCCTCCCTGAAGGGCGGGGCCACCTTGTTCTTGACCACTTTGACCCTGACCCTGTTGCCGTAGACTTCGTCCTTGTCCTTCAGGGACTGGATCTTCCGAATGTCCAGCCGCAGGGAGGAATAAAACTTGAGGGCATTGCCACCCGTCGTGGTCTCCGGGCTGCCGTATCCAGTCATGCCGATCTTCATCCGGATCTGGTTGATGAAGATGACCGAGGTCTTGGAACGATGGATGGATCCGGTCAATTTCCTCATGGCGTGCGACATGAGCCTGGCCTGCCCGCCGACCTGGGTCTCACCCATGCTGCCTTCGAGCTCGGCCTGGGGAATCAGGGCGGCCACCGAGTCGACCACGATGACGTCGATGGCCCCGGACCGGACCAGGAGGTCGCTGATCTCAAGGGCCTGTTCTCCATAGTCGGGCTGGGAGATGAGGAGTTCTTCGGTCTTGACCCCGATTCGATCGGCGTAACTGACGTCCAGGGCGTGCTCGGCATCCACAAAGGCCACGTTCCCGCCCTTTTTCTGGGCCTCGGCCAGGATCTGCAGGGCCAGGGTGGTCTTGCCCGAGGATTCGGGGCCGAAAATCTCCACCACCCTCCCCCTGGGTATGCCGCCAACCCCGAGGGCCAGATCCAGGCCTATGGAGCCGGTGGGGATGGAAGGCACAGCCTGGTGGGCCTGATCCGAGAGGAACATGACCGAGCCCTGGCCGTATTTACGTTCTATGGTCGTCAGCGCAGTGTTCAGGGCTTCCTTGCGCAGGTCCTCAGTGGATTGATTCTGTTTTCGAGCCATCTCTGTCTTCTCCAAACCTTGAGCAGGTTCTCAATCTCTGTGTCGGTTCGAGTTCTCAGCGGAGCATGGAGCCGGCCGACCAGCCTCTCTGGCTCCGCGCCAGGCAGGGCATCCGCGGAGGGTCATGGGATCGGAATCGCTTCTGATCCAAACATTTTCAAGGGATGTCATAGAGAGTCAGTGGTACCAGATCGGTTCGTGAAGGGCAACATCTGCAGCTCGGAGGATCCAGGTTTGAGGAAGGCCATGGCTGTTGATCCCGGAGCGGTTCCCTCTGCCGCTTCAACCCCTCCTGAGCCATGACCCCGTTCGAGCAGCTTGCCGATTCCGCACCGCTCATTTAGAGTTCGGGCCATGAACACGACCTATGACTGCCTGGCCCTCTTCTCCAGCGGACTGGACAGCATCCTGGCTGTCAAGACCATTCAGGCCCAGGGGCTTCGAGTTTTGGGGCTCCATTTTGTGAGCCCCTTCTTCGGCAAGCCGGCAAAGATCCTTTCCTGGCAGAACCTTTACGGGGTGGACATCATCCCGGTGGACATCAGCAGCGACTTTGTGCGCATGCTCGTCACCGGTCCGCAGTGGAGCCTGGGCAAGCACCTGAACCCCTGCGTGGACTGCAAGATCCTGATGCTCTCCAGGGCCAGGGAGATGCTGCCCATGTTTCAGGCCTCATTTCTCATCACCGGGGAGGTGCTGGGCCAGCGGCCCATGTCCCAGCGCAGGGACAGTCTGCAGACCATCAAGCGGGAGGCGGGGGTTGGCGAGATTCTTCTGAGGCCGCTGAGCGCCCTGAACCTCGATCCCACACCCATGGAGGAGAGCGGGCTCGTGGACCGCAGCCGGCTCCTGGGGCTCAAAGGCAGGGGGCGCAAAAGCCAGCTGGCCCTGGCCAGGGAATACGGCCTGCAGGAGATCCCTACGCCAGCCGGTGGATGTCTGCTCACAGAACCGGAGTCGGCCCGGCGCTTCGGACCTCTCCTGGCCCATATTCAGAATCCGGAGGTGGCCGACTTTGAGCTCAGCGTCGTGGGCAGGCAGCTCTGGCGGGGGGACCACTGGCTGGTCGTGGGCCGCAACCAGCAGGACAACGAACAGCTCCTGAAGCTCATTCAGCCTGACGACCTGGTTTTCAAGCTGGCCAATCAACCCGGCCCCATCGCCGTTGGTCGCCAGGTCAATCGGCCCTGGTCAGAGGAGGTCATCCACAGCGCGGCCCAGGTGCTGACCCAGTTTTCGCCCAGGACCAAGGCAGCCGACTCCCTGGTGAAGGTCCTCGTGGCCAGCGACGGCCAGAGCAGGGACATCAGCGTCTGGCCCTTGTCCCTGGAGGGAAGTCCCTGGCAGGAACCCACATCGGGCGAGCTCAAGGAGATCAAAAAGACCCTCTAGTCAGTTTTGCCGCTGGCAAAACTGACTCCATGCCCCCCCGCCTCAGCCCCCTTCAGCCTCTTCCGGGGCCCGGAGCCACTTCACCAGCAATCCGCGCTCCCAGAGATACTGGGCAATGGCCTGGGTCCCCTCAAGGGCCACCTCCTTCCCCGGACCTTCCCTGGCCAGAAGCAGGGGAACGCCACGATAGCCCCTGTTGGTGAAAAAGGTCCGGGCCCTTCGGGTGGCTGCGGCCAACTCCCCGGGCACATCACCTGGAGGGACCTCGTCTCTGGATTTGACGTCCAGGATGCTGACAAACGGATTGGTCGCGTTGTCCTGGGGATTGGCCCCCTTGTGTCCCCGGACGACAGGGGCCAGCTTTTTCAGGTCCTCTTCAGCCGAGTCGATGCTGCTCAAATGCCAGTTCACGCTCCAGGGCTCGTTCAGGGCGATGTTGGCCATGAGCTGAGCGCAGTGACCGCAATGGAGGCTGAAGAAGAGGGTATAATCCCCTTGTGGGGCCCCGTTTTCGGCCTCTTTGGAGACAAAGGCCGTTTCGGTCACGCTCGGTGTGGCCCGGGTGACGGTCAGGACCGAGTTGGCTGCAAACCCCCCTGACCAGACGGCGATGCCGAGGGCCATGACCAGCCATGACCGCCGCACCCAGGCCAGCCCTGCCAGACTGAGCATCAGGGCCAGCCCCACTCCCAGACAGAGCCAGCACATGACCTCGAGGCCCATGAACTGATACCCCAGCAGGCTTCCGTCAAAGGCCATGGCCCCCAGCAGGACCAGGGTCATCAGGTGCCAGATCCATTCCCGTCGAAACAGGGACCCGAAGACAGCGAGCAGGAACAGGAGCCAGAAAAAACCGGCCCCCAGAAGGACCAGCCAGTCTCGGCCAAAGCGGACATACCCCTTGACCACCTCGCAGCCCGAGGTGGTGCACATGCCTGCACCGGTGCTCAACTCGACCAGCCTGTCCACACTCAGGGTGGCCCCGGCCAGGAGGAGCACCCCGCAGAACACCCACTCCCGGAACGTCATGGCCCGTCCCGGATCTGAGCCGGCCGGGGCTGACGGCTCATCCGCTGCAGGAACTCCGGCAGCCCGGTTGCTGGCCTTGATCTCTTCCTGGTTCATGTCATCGCCTTTTTTGTTAATTCTGCCAGAGGCATATCAAAGCCACTCGAAGCTGCGCACCTGTACAGGTCGTCAAAAACCTGCTTCAGATTGGACTGCTCTTCAAGCTCGAACGGTTCAGCCTCGTCCCGGTAGTCGCGAAAGGCCCTGAGAAAATCGAGCACTGAGAAGGCATGGGGGGAGCGGGCCAGGACCACCCCCTGCTGTTCGTCATCAGCGGTGAAGACCACATACCCCAGGCGCTCCAGGACGAACAGGAGCTCGTTGATGAGCTTGATGGGATAGTCAAGCCTGGTGGCCAGGAGCTGGGCCGAGAGCACTCCCCGGTCACGCTCAAAATGGTTGGACAGCTCGAGCATGAGCGCCAGGGCCAGCTTTTCCTTGGCCTCCAGATTGAAGGTCCCCAGGGAGCTCTCCCGCTTCCCGGTTCGAAAATGGAGGAGGCCGAAGCCCACTTCGGCCCCGAACAGGACCACGACCCAGCTGACATAGAGCCACAGGAGAAAAAGCGGCAGCTGGGCGAAGCTTCCATAGATCGCGTTGTACTTGCTGACCCCGATCTGATACGTGATGAACAGATGCTGGAGAGACTGCCAGAGGACCCCGGCCAGCAGGGCTCCAACCAGACAGGCCTTGGCCTCGATCCTGGTGTTGGGGATGAACTTGTAGATGAAAAACAGGGCGATGATGACCATGAGATAGGGCAGCAACTTCAAGAGCAGGAGGTAGACGTAGCTGAACACTGAAAAGGCCAGAATGGCCTGGACAAAATCCAGACTCTCCAGTGAGGCCGTGAAGCTCAGGGCGACAATGATCAGCAGGGGGCTGACCAGGGTCACCGAGAGGTAATCGGCAAATTTCCGGTCCAGGGTCCGGGATTTCTTGACCCCCCAGATGGTGTTCAGGCTCTTTTCGATGGTCCCCAGCAGGGTGAAGACGGTGACCAGGAGCATGCCCACGCCCACTCCCCCGAGGGTGGCCACATTGGTCTGATTGATGTAGTCGATGATGTGCGCGACCACGGTTTCCCGGCCGGCGCTGATCCTCAAGAGGAACTCCCTGATATAGTGCGTGTTCTGGAACCCGAAGCCCTTGGAAATGGAGAAGGCCACGGCCAGGAAAGGGACAATGGACAGGGCGGTGGTGTAGGTCAGGGCGGAGGCCCGAAGCAGACACTGATCGGCCAGAAAGGACTGGAGAACGAATCGCCCCCACCTGTAGACACCGATGACCTTTGCCTGGATCAGGTTGACCACGTGCTTATCCTCCGGAAAGAGATTTCACGTTTCAGCCCGGCCGCTGGCCGGACTGAAGCATTGTCATCCGTTCGCTGTGACCGGCGGCCCTGGATGAGTGGCAGACCATTCGGGGGCGCAGTTCCCGGGAGGTTCGTCACGACCGGGCTCAACCGTGCATGGGCCGGCCGCTGGCCTTGGCGGCCACCTCGACCATGATCTCGGACAGGGTCGGATGGGCATGGACGGTCTGGGCCAGATCCTGAACGGAGCAGCCGGTCTGCAGGGCCAGGGCGGCCTCGCCAATGAGCTCTGTGACATGCGGCCCGACGAGGTGGACCCCGAGCAGCCGGCCGCTCGTCGTCTCGGCGATCATCTTGGCCTGACCGGCGATCTCCCCCATGGCCTGGGCCTTGCCCATGACCCGGAACTGAACGGTTTCCGCCCTGCAGTCAAACCCCTTATCCCGGGCTTGAGCTTCGGTCAATCCCACGTTGGCCACCTCAGGAGAGGTGAAGATGCATCCCGGGACCGTGGTGTAGCTCATGGTCTGAGACCCGCCCAGGGCGTTCTCCGCTGCGACCAGGGCCTCAGCCGTGGCCACATGGGCCAGCATGATCCTTGAGGGCCCGCAGACATCGCCAATGGCGAAAATCTTCCTGTCCCTGGTCTGCATGGACTCGTCCGTGACCACCCATCCCCTGTCGTCAAGCTCGACATCTGTGAATTCAAGCCCCATATCACGAGTGTTCGGAGTGCGTCCAATACTGACCAGCATGGTCTGAGCCTCCAGAGAGTCCGGCTTCTGCCCCTGAGCCTCCTCCGACCTCTGGCCGGCCGGCCCCACCACTGCCTGGACACCGCGCTCAGTGTGCTCACAGGACAGGACCGTTCTGTTCAGGAGACAGGCGACCTTCCTCTTCTTCATCTCCCGCTGCAGGACTTTGGAACAGTCCGCATCCACAGCCGGCAGAGGCAGGAGCCTGTCCAGGGCCTCGACAATGGTCACCTTTGAGCCCAGCCGGCTGAACATGGTCGCGAACTCACACCCCACGACACCACCGCCGACAATGATCATCGACTCGGGAATCTCGGGGATGCTGAGAATATGGTCACTGGACAGGATCCGCCGGCCGTCAAAAGGAAAGGCTGGAACGGACAGCGGGCTCGACCCTGCCGCCAGGACGACCCTGTCCGCCTGAAGCTCCTCCGTGGCGGCTTCGCCCCTGCTGACAACGAGCCGCCCCCCCGGCTCAAAGCGGGCCCGGCCCTGGACATGGCTGACTCCATGCTGCTTGAGCAGTCCGGCAATCCCCTTGATCTGAGTCTGCACAATCCGGTCCTTGCGCTTGACCATGCCGGCCATGTCCGGCACGACCCGGCCTTCGATCTGCACCCCGAACTGAGCTGCCTCCCTGCATCGCTCCAGAACTTCAGCACTGGTCAGCATGGCTTTCGTGGGAATGCAGCCCCAGTTCAGGCAGACTCCCCCCAGATGAGCCTCTTCGACCAGGGTGACCTTTGCCCCCAGTCCGGCAGCCCTGATGGCGGCCATATAACCTCCTGGACCTGCACCGATGACGGCCACGTGAACGCTCATACCCCTCTCCTTTGTGATCCTCGTATGAAACTCAATCAAAAGTTTTCAGGTGTCTGTGTTCAGGAAGAGGGCCTTCAAGTGACGTCACTGGACCATTTCTTCCCTGATCAGACTGGCCGGGTCGAAGCCCTTCCCGAGACGTCGGGCATCTTTTCTTCCCACAACCTTCAACCTGAAACCCTCGACCTTCAGCCCGGACAGCGACCGGGCTGACTTTCTGATGTGTGACGCCTGCCCTGATCAACACGCTTCACATCGTTGATAGGGTGAAAAACATTGTTTTTCAATTAATTTTAGAATAAAATTTACTTTTTTATAAATTCAATGATATTTTATTGATGAAATCAAAAAAAATTATTGACAAAATTTCAAAAATTGAGGAAAAGATCAAACAAACCTTGACATCGCCGACGAAACAGGTTGGGATACACATACTGGAAAATCTCTTTGATTTCCGGCAGATGATCGGCCCTGCCTTTTTTTCGGTCACCCAGAGCAGCTATGGACACCATCAAAGTCGATGAGACCAACCTGACCATCATCAAGGAGCTCCGGGACGGCCGGCGCTCCTTCAAAAAAATCGCCGAGACCCTGGGCATCACCGAAAACACGGTCCGTTCCAGGGTCACCAGGATGGTCAAGGCCGGTCTGCTGGAAATCAACGGCCTTGTGGACCTGGAGAGTGTCCCCAGGCATCAGCTCGTGCTCATCGGGGTCAAGCTCAAGACCACCGACATGTTCAAAAAAGGTGAAGAGTTCAGCAAGCTCAGAGGCGTCGTCTCTGTCAGCGTGGTCACCGGGCGCTACGATCTCATCCTCCTGGTCATCTTCAATGACGAGTATGGGCTCCAGGACTTCTACACCGAACAGGTCTCCCAGGTCGAAGACGTCCAGACCCTGGAAACCTTTGTGGTCTACAAGGGCTACAACCTCAAGGTTCCCTACATTCTCTAGAGCCTGGCCGGGCCGTGAACCGAGCCCAGTCTGACACCGTTCGCTTTCTCTGTCCGAGCCGCACAAAAAAGGCAAGAACCATTTCCCAGGGGGTGACCATGCCTGACAGAACCACGCCGCTTCACGCCTGGCACAGAAGCAACGGGGCCAACATGGCTTCATTTGGGGGCTATGACATGCCCCTGTGGTACAGCTCTGTCAAAGATGAGCATCTGGCTGTCCTGACCGCTTCCGGGCTGTTCGACACCAGCCATATGGCCTGCATAGCCCTCAAGGGGCCTGAAGCCAGACCCCTGCTCCAGCTCTGCTTTTCCAGGGATCTTCGGGCCTGTCTGGGAAAAGAGGGCCAGCCCCTGGTCCCGGGACGAAGCGTCTACGGGGTCTTTCTGGATGAGCAGGCCCATGTCCTTGACGACGCCATCATTTCGCAGCTCAATGAACACGAGTATCTGGTGGTGGTCAACTCAGGAATGGGGCCCCGCCTGACAGAGCACCTCCTGTCCCATCGCCAGGGAAAATCCTGCGAAATCCACGACCTGACCGACTCTGTGGCCAAAATCGACCTTCAGGGCCCCAAGGCGGCCACCATCATGGCCTCCCTTCTCAAATCCCCGGACCAGGTCCTGTCGCATCTACCATACTTCTCCTTCAAGGGCCATTTTGATCCCAACCATCCCGGGGCCTCGGGTGTTCGCCTCGTCGACGGCACCTCGGTCATGCTCTCCCGGTCGGGGTACACTGGCGAGTTGGGGTTTGAGATCTTTCTCCAGCCCCTGCTCCTGGTCAAAACCTGGGACATGATCCTCAAGGCCGGCCAGAGTGCAGGGCTCATCCCCTGCGGCCTGGCGTCCAGGGACTCGCTCCGGACCGGGGCTGTGCTGCCTCTGTCCCACCAGGACATTGGAGACTGGCCGTTCATCAACAACCCCTGGACCTTTGCCCTGCCCTTCAATGCTCAGCAGTCCGGCTTCACCAAGGAGTTCGTCGGCGGCCAGGCTCTGCTCAACCAGGACAACCCCGAATTCACCCTTCCCTTTGTCGGCCAGAACCTGCGCAAGGTCACGGTCAGCGAGCAGTCTGCCGTTCTGGGCGACGACGGGCAGCCCATCGGCACCATCCTGACCTGCGCAACAGACATGGGCATTGGCTGGCATGAAGGCAGAATCGTCTCCATAGCCAGTCCGGACAGGCCCGAAGGCTTCACCCCCCGCGGCCTGGCCTGCGGCTTTGTCAAGGTCAGCCGACGACTCCAGAGTGGTGACCGCATTGAGCTCACCGACGGCAAACGGACCATCCCGGCCACCATCACCAGGGACATCCGACCGGACAGGACAGCCAGGCGATCGCTTTCAGACATGCTTTGACGTTCATGAAGAGTCTCATGTTTTGACCGTCAGGGGCAACAGACGCATCAACCTCAATCCAGGACCATCAACACGCCGCGAGGAGGAGCAACATGAAGGAACTCAGCCAACTCAATCTTCCAGAGGACCTCAAGTACAGCAAAGAGCACGAGTGGACCAAATCCGAAGGGGAGCAGATCCGTATCGGGATCACCGACTTTGCCCAGGATCAGCTCGGAGACATCGTCTTTGTCGAGCTTCCGGAGGAAGGCGTCTCCTTTGCCAGGAACGACGAATTCTCCACCCTGGAGTCGGTCAAGGCCGTGTCCGAAGTCTACATGCCGGCAGGCGGCACCGTCGTCGCCGTGAACAGCGAGCTGGAAGACAAACCCGAACTCGTCAATCAGGATCCCTACGGTCAGGGATGGTTGATCCTTCTCAAGCCCGACAACCCGGCGGAACTGGATGAACTCATGGACAAGGGAGCATACATGAACATGCTCTAAGGAGAGGAGTAAATGCGATACCTCCCGCATACCGACGAGGAGATCCAGGACATGCTCCGGGTCGTCGGTGTCGACGGTCTGGAGGACATCTTCCCCTCCATTCCTGACGACTGCCGGCGAAGGCAGGAGCTCAACCTCCCGGATCCCCTGACCGAATGGCAGCTCGAAGCCCACATGACCGGGCTGACAGAGAACATGCCCAATCCTTCGAGAACGCGCTCCTATCTTGGGGCCGGCAGCTACGACCATCACATCCCGTCCTCCACCCAGTACCTGGTCGGCCGCTCTGAATTCTGCACCGCCTACACCCCCTACCAGCCGGAAATAAGCCAGGGCACCCTCCAGGCCATCTTCGAATACCAGACCCTGGTCTCCAGGCTCCTGGGCATGGACGTCTCCAACGCCTCCATGTATGACGGCGCCTCTGCCCTGGCCGAAGCCCTGTTCATGGCCCTCAGGGCCAAGAGGAAAAAAGGGACCGTGGCGGTCTCCACCGCGATTCACCCCCTGTATCGCAGGGTCATCGACACGTACTTCGCCCCCACCGACTTCAAGCTCGTGGAACTGCCCTACCTGGACAACGGCCGAACCGATCTCGCCCGGGTCGAGGGACTGAACGACCTGGCTGCCGTGGCGCTGCAGTCCCCCAATTTCTTCGGCTGCATCGAAGACCTTGCCCATGGAGCGGACGTCGCCCATGGAGCGGATGCCCTGTTCATCACCTCCTTTACCGAACCCTTGAGCTACGGCCTCTACCCCAGCCCGGGCAGCCAGGGCGCAGACATCGCCTGCGGGGAAGGACAGAGCCTGGGCATCCCTCAATCATTCGGTGGCCCGGGGCTGGGCGTCTTTTGCGCCAGCCAGAAGCTGGTCCGGAACATGCCCGGTCGACTGGTGGGGCAGACCACGGACAGGAACGGCCAGCGCGGTTTCGTGCTCACCCTGGCCACCCGTGAACAGCACATCCGCAGGGAAAAGGCGACCTCAAACATCTGCTCCAACCAGGGCCTCTGCGCCACCATGACCGCCATGTACCTGGCCTCCCTGGGCGGCACCGGGATCAAGCATCTGGCCAGGCTGAACCGGGACAAGGCCGAGTACCTGAAATCCGGCCTCGAGGCCAAGGGCTGCTCCATTCCCTTCTCCAGCCCGACCTTCAACGAGTTCGTGGTTCGATTCCCGGGAAAGGCTGCCGATGTGGCCGCCAGGCTCAAAGACAGCAACATCTTCCCCGGCCTGGACCTCTCCTCCACCTACCCTGAACTGGCCGACCATTTTCTGGTCTGTGTGACAGAGACCAAAACCAGGGACGACCTGGACCGTTTGATCAAGGAGGCGACATCATGAACGATCAGACCACACCCGGCGCATCAGGCTTGACCATGAACGAGCCCCTGCTCTGGGAAAAAGGGGCCCGGGGCCGAACCGGCCTCTCCCTGCCACAGCAGGACGTCCCCTCGGCCCCCCTGCCCGAGGGAGTCCAGCCTGCCGACCCCGACCTCCCGGATTTGAGCGAAATCGATGTCGTTCGCCACTACACCCGGCTCTCCCAGTGGAACTTCGGGGTGGACACCGGAACCTACCCCCTGGGCTCGTGCACCATGAAGTACAACCCCAAAATCAACGAAAAGATGGCCGCCCTGCCGGGATTCGCCAGAGCTCACCCTCTGGCCCCTGAAGAATCGGTCCAGGGGGCCCTTCAGCTCATGCACGAGCTGGAGGGATTCCTGGCCGAGGTCACCGGGCTGGATGCGGTCACGCTCCAGCCGGCTGCCGGGGCCCATGGCGAGTATGCCGGCATGCGGGTCTTCTATGCCTATCACTCCGAAAGCGGGGCCTCGCGGACCAAGATCCTGATCCCGGACACCGCCCACGGGACCAACCCGGCCACAGCCTCCATGTGCGGCTTTCAGTCCATTCCGGTCAAGTCCAATGACCAGGGCGTGCTTTCGGCTGAGACCGTGGCCGAGCTCATGGACGAGGACACTGCAGGAATCATGGTCACCAACCCCAACACGCTGGGTCTGTTTGAGGAGAACATCAGGGCCATCTCCGACATCGTGCACGCCAAGGGGGGGCTGGTCTACTGCGATGGGGCCAACATGAACGCCATGATGGGCATCGTGGACATGAAGTCCATCGGGGTGGATGTCCTGCACCTCAATCTGCACAAGACCTTCTCCACGCCCCACGGCGGGGGAGGGCCGGGGTCCGGGCCGGTCTGCGTGACAGCAGAGCTGGAACCCTACCTGCCGGTGCCCCGGGTCCTGAAGGACAACGGCCGGTACCGTCTGTCCATGGACTATCCCAAATCCATCGGCAAGCTGCACACCTTCTTCGGCAACTTCGGGGTCATGATCAAGGCCTACAGCTATATCCTGAGCATGGGTCCGCTGCTGAAGAAGGCCAGCCAGCTGGCGGTCCTCAATGCCAATTACCTCAAGGAGAACCTGAAACAGGTCCTGGACCTGCCCTACGATCGCCCCTGCATGCACGAATGCGTCTTCTCGGACAAGGCTCAGGAAAAGCACTCGGTCGGGACCCTGGACATCGCCAAGAGACTCATCGACTACGGCTTTCACCCCCCGACCATCTATTTCCCCCTGGTTGTCCACGGGGCCATGATGGTCGAACCAACGGAAAGCGAATGCAAAGAGGATCTCGACCGTCTGGTCCAGGCCCTGACCAGCATCGCTGCAGAGGCCAGGGAGCAGCCGGACCTGCTCCGGGCCGCGCCGACAAGGACCAAGGTCAGCCGGATGGACGAGACTGGGGCAGCCAGACACCCCTGTTTGACGGGATAACGGAAGGCTGCTCAAAGCCAGCGCATAGCACGTGATGCCAGGTTCTCAGCCTTCTCATTCCGATGAGAATTCAGAATCCAGGAGTCAGCCCGGCCGCTGGCCGGGCTGAAGGTCGAGGGTTGAAGGTTGAGGGGAGAAA
>CAZNIP010000025.1:0-33793 GCA_964573115.1 uncultured Desulfohalobiaceae bacterium
CTTCAGAAAGGATCTGTGAAGCCGTTCCCTGGATGACCAGGTCGGCCATGGCGTCCAGCCTGGTCGCATCCTTGTTGATGATGACCAGCTTTGCCCCGGAGCGCTTGGCGATGACCGGCATGGAGGCCGCGGGCTGGACCACCAGGGAGCTGCCGATGGCCAGGAAGAGGTCGCAGCTGCGGGACTGGGACTCGGCCTCCTTGAGGATGTCCCCTGGCAGCGGTTCACCGAACATGACCACGGAGGGCTTGATCAGGCCGCGACAGGTTGTGCAGGGCGGTGGAAGCCCTCTTTCCAGCAGGGCAAAGACCTCGTCCAGGGTGTAGCTCTGCCCGCACGCCGTGCAGGCAAAGGTGCGGGTGTTGCCGTGGAGCTCCAGGACGCTCCTGGATCCGGCTTCCTGGTGCAGGCCGTCGATGTTCTGAGTGATGACCGCTCTGAGCTTGCCCTGCTCTTCCATTCGGGCCAGGAGCCTGTGGGCCGCATTGGGGGCGGCCGCCTTGAGGACCGGGTAGCGGACCTCCTTGAAAAAGCTCCAGTAGTAGGACGGGTCCTTGGTGAACTCGTTGACGTTGGCGTACTTGTCCGGGTCGTATTTGTTCCAGACCCCGTCCGAGCCCCGATAGGTGGGGATGCCGCTTTCCGCTGACACCCCCGCCCCGGTGAAGGCCACGATGGCCGAGGCCTCCTGGATCATCCTTTTGAGCTGTCCTGCACTCATGATTCACCTGCACAGTGTTGAATGAAAATGTTTTTTGCAAAAAATGTTGATGTTGACAAAGATGGCACTCAGAATCAGCCTTGTCACGTGCTGGTTGACGGACTCGGGTGGTCTCGATGCACAGCATCGATCTGCAAGGTCAGAAAATCGGGCCTGGACTTCTCGGCTTGATGCATGGGAAGAGGTGCATCACCTGGATTGTCCTGAACATTTCAAGAAGGATCACAGATTGTCAACATGCACGTCAAATGTCAGCCCTGCCTCTGGCTTGGCTGACAGGTTCAAGGTTGAGGACAGAAAAGACTCCCGACGTGTCGAGAAAACAGTCCTCCGTCCAGTTTGATCAGGGGAGAAACTCTGTCCAGTCACTGCACCTGAAGGCCTTCTGCCTGAACACCGACACCCGAAACCTGAACACCTTTGATCAAGTTTCATACCAGCACGGACGCTGACAGTCAGGTTGATCGGGGAAGAACAATCTGAGCAGCTCCCCTTGCTGCTCCCCTTATCCAAGGTCGGCTGGCAGCAGGCCTGAGGGAATAAGGAACAGCCCGAAGGGCTGAGGGCTTTTTCTCACGGAGTTCATGGAAGCTCTTTCAGAGACCAAGCTGACCGCGGAAGGATGCGATGTTTTTTGTCGACCACCCGTACATCTCAGATTATTTCAGGAAAACCGTCCGTGACCAGGCCATACCTGTGGTTGCTACGCCCGCTGCCACAAAGATGGGGCTCTACCCTGGAACTCCCATCCTGAGTGAAGAGGATGCCTGCCAAAGGGCTCTTGGGAACGCGCATCCGCAGGTCTACACGACGTCGGAAAACGCTCTTGGCTGGCTCGCCCTTCACGAGGAGTTCCGGGGCCTGACTGAAAAGGCCGGGCTGTTCAAGAACAAGCTCGCCTTCCGGGAGCTGGTCCGGCCTTACTTTCCTGATTTTTTCTTCACTGAAGTCCGTACCGAAGACCTGAGGACCTTTCCGTTTCATACAGTGCCTCTGCCGTGTGTCATCAAGCCGGCCGTGGGCTTTTTCAGCATGGGGGTCCACACGGTGACCCAGGAGTCGCAGTGGCCGGAGATCGTGTCCGCCATCCTGGGCGAGATCGAGGAGGTCCGGAACCTGTACCCTGCTGAGGTTCTGGACCCAGGGTCGTTCATCGTCGAACAGTGCATTGCCGGGGAGGAGTTTGCCGTGGATGCCTACTATGGCTCCGAAGGCGAGCCGGTGATCGTTGGGATCATGAAGCACCTCTTTGCTTCGGACCAGGATGTCCGGGACCGGGTCTACACCACCTCCAAGGCGATCATCGAGCAGAACCTGGAGGAGTTCACAGCCTTTGCGGGCGATATCGGCCGGCTGGCCGGGGTGAAGAACTTCCCTGTGCATATCGAAATCCGCAGGCAAGAGAGCGGCAAGCTCCTGCCCATCGAGGTCAACCCGCTGCGGTTCGGAGGGTGGTGTTCGACAGCGGAGATCAATCACCTGGCTTACGGCCTGAATCCCTATGTGGCCTTCTACCGCCAGGAGAGACCTGATTGGGCCGAGCTTTTGAGAGGCAGGGCGGAGAAGCTGTTCAGCATTGTGGTCCTGGACAACTCAACCGGTTTCGAGGCCCATGAGATCAAGTCCTTTGCCTATGACCGGATGCTGGCCACCTTTGAAAAGCCCCTGGAGCTCCGGGCAATCGACCACACGGCCTACCCGGTCTTCGGGTTTCTGTTCACCGAGACCAGCGAGGACAACGAGCAGGAGCTTCTGACCATTCTGAACTCCGACCTGCGGGAGTTTGTGGTTCCATGGTAGCAGACAGTTGTGCAGGGCACGGGTGCTCCGGTGCTTCAGCAGGGCTTTGAACAATCACACATCACGAGGGTTGACCATGAATAAGGACACCCCCGCCAGGATTCGAGGCGCGCTGGACGGCCTGTGCATCGGCGACGCCCTGGCCATGCCGGTTCACTGGTACTACAACCGGCAGGCTCTTGAGCATGACTACGGCTGGGTCCGGGACTACCTGGCCCCCCGCAACCCACACCCGGACAGCATTCTGTGGAGGTCGAGCTACACAGCCCCCAATGCCAGGGGGGAAATCCTCCATGATCAGGCCCAGTACTGGGGACAGAGAGGCATTCACTACCATCAGTTTTTGAGGGCCGGGGAGAACACCTTGAACGTCAAGCTCTGCCGGCTGCTGGTGGTCTCCCTGAACCAGAACAGGGGCTATGACCCGGACGACGTCCTGGAGCGGTACATCGACTTCATGACCACCCCCGGCAATCACCGGGACACCTACATTGAAGAATGCCACCGAAACTTCTTCGCCAACTATGCCCGAGGGGTCCCGCCACGGAAGTGCGGGTCAACGGAAAAGCATATCGGCGGTCTGGGCGGCATTGTCCCAGTTGTGGCTTTTTATGCAGGCCAACCGGGCAAAGCCCTGGACATGGCCCTGACCCACCTGGCCCTGACCCACCCCGGGCCGAAAATGCAGACTGCGGCGTCACTGATCATCACCATCCTGCTGGAGGTCCTCAACGGCAAGCCCCTCCAGGAGGCCATCCTGGTGAACCACAAGGCGCAGAACAACCCACTCCTCGGGCACCCTTTCACGAAACTGCTCCAGGAGCCGGACGAGAGGGTCATCGGTCAAAGGTTCAGTCCGGCCTGCTATGTGGAAGACTCTGTCCCGGCCGTGATCTACCTGGCCCTGAAGTACAGCGACGACCCGGAGACGGCCCTTGAGGTCAACACCAACCTGGGAGGGGACAATGTCGGCCGGGGTGCGGTTCTGGGGGCCATTCTCGGGGCTGCCCACGGCCCGGAGGGGTTTCCCGGACGCTGGGTCAGGGGCCTGCTGCAGCCATTGCCGGATCTCGGGTAATCTCAGAAAAGACACGTGAATGTCTTTCGCTGAGGATCGCTTCCCTGAAAAGCACTGTTTTCAGCTCGCTTTCGCCGCCGTCGGCGGCGTGGACGGCCGGAAAACCTTCCAGAGTGCCGCTTCTATGACGCCAGTGCAAAAAGTCCATGCAGCTGTTTACCGACGTCAATTGCTGTATACAACCCCCTGATTATTCTGGCTTCTGAATTCTGTATCCTGACTTCTGCAGCCGCATCATCTATGGACCGCACATGACGGTCTGCCTCATTCGCGGGCGCGACACGAGGTAGACCCTCAACGTCAAGGCAGATCTGAGGACCCCGACAGCGGCCCGTCAATCCGGTCGTTTTCACCTGCCACGTCTTCCCCTTCCTCCTTTCCGCCACTGTGAGAAGCTCGTCCCGGTTTGCCCGTGCTCCAGACAGTTTCTTCAGGCAGTGATTGCCAATGGACTGGAATTGCACTACTGCTCGGTCAGCAGAATGATCCCCAAAAAGGCCCGAGGCTGAACAATCAGGACCCCGCACGAACCCTTCTTCAGGAGAACGACGATGGCCAGTCTGACCAAGCTGCTCCCCACTCTGTTTGTTTTCTGCATGCTCATGCCGTCCTTCTGCTTCGCTTACGACTTTCAGGAGGTTTCGATTGTTTTCAACCCCAAAGTCCAGTTTGAGTTCAGCGACCAAGGTGTTCAGGAGCGGTTCTACCGGGTAGGGAATTCACCTTTCAACGCATTCAAAGCCGTAGGGAGACTCAAGGGAAGGGTCTTTACAGGGATGGGTGTGGGGAAGATTGAAGACGGCAGGAAGGACTACGGCTGCAGTGTTGAATTGACCCTGGACGAGTCGATGAGCGAGATCGAGACGTTCAAGATCGAGGTCAACACCAGGGAAGTGCTCAACAGGGAACGCAACGATGTCACCAGTGTCGAGTATTTCATCAAGGGCAGGGCCATGCCTCTTTCTCACATCAGCAATTACAGCGACCACGATACATTGACCTTTGCTTTGAAAGGGCCGCTGGCCAAAAAGACAATCAACAACCTTCAGGTCACATATAAGACGAGCACCCATCAACAGGTTGCCAAGGAGTCGTGGAAGCCAGTCCAATACTGGAGGCGATCAGTTGATTTCAAATTTGGTCATTCCAGCGGCGTCTTCATCTTCTTGAAAGGCAAAGCCGGCCCAAGCCTCACTTGCGATACAGTTCCTGTGAAGGTCTATGACATTGAAAAAAGCGTCAACGGTCGTCCGGAAGAACCTGCTTTGAAATGTGTCCTGTCCATGGTTGACAGAAAGGTTCTTGATTCTGGTCCTTCTTCACTTGTCCTGAAATTCAGGGCACGTTCGGCTGTTGTCAGCTCTCTCTACGGAGAGGAGACAAGGGTTGCGGACATCGTCATTCATCCTCTTTCCAAGCCAAAGTGGTACGTCTGGAAGAGCGATATGATCCTTGAGTTCAAGATTCCCCTGTACGAGGTTTTGAGACAGATGCATGGTGATGAGGGCATCTATGAATCCCTGGTGGAGATGCAGTTCAATCCCGGAAATCCGGAAGATATTCCGGAAGAGACTGTCCTGACCCTCAATCTTGGCTTGAAGGAGGCCTCATACCGTTCAGCAAAGAAGAAGACATCTCGCAAGATCAATTTTGGAAAAGAGCTCTCCTTTGAAAAGAGGTTCATCCTTGGTCCGGAAATCGATCTGGCCAAAGCGACGAGGCTGAAGGCAGGAAAGGCTCATTCCGTGGACTGGCACGACGTGTCAGGGGTCGTTCTGTTTGCAGCCCAGTCCATGACTGGGCTCGACCTGCTCAAGTACGCCTACACCATCACAGACTGCATCATTCAGGCCCATGGGGGGTATACGGCCTGGCAGGGCGGCTCAGTCGAAGGGGTGGCCGAAAGCGGAGGCAGTGTGGCCGGTGCAGTTGCAGGGTTTGACGATTCCCTGGCGGATGTGAGCGGCAAGCTGGGGCTGCTGTTTCTGATCCCGCAGCTCAAGAGACTGGTCTATGACGAGTTCTGGGGTACGCCAGCACTGATCCGGAAAGTTGAAGAAGGCATGAAAACGTTGAACTACGTCCCTTTGAGTGAGGCCAGGGCCACAAGGAATGTTCCCATCTGGTTCAATCCAGAGGAGCAGAAGCTGGCTCTGATCGATCCGGCCGGGCTGGTTCATCCAGTCAAGCCGCCGGACAATTTTCACATTTCGAGGGGTTTTTTTCAGCTCCAGGAGACAGAACCGGCTGGAAAATCGATCTTGTTCAAAAGGTCCACGGAGTCAGGATGGACTCCATGGTGGACTTTGGGAGGGCCACTGGTCAAGGATCACAAGATCCTGCCTCCTCTGAGGAGATATGTGCCGCTACGGATGAAGTTGCCGACACCATCGGGGTATACCGGCAAACAGCGGCAAGTGGGATTTGGTGCAGTGCGTTCGGTCACCTTCAGCCATTCAAAGAATTCGAAGCTGGTGCTGGAGCGTGGGGAGGACTACGACGGAGTTGTCGATTTCGGGTGGGAGGACGTGTCGAATCCTCTTGTGTATGAAAAACCCTATCTCACCCTCGTGTCTGGAAGATTGAGGGTCAAGGACGAAGCGTCGAGAATCGGGATCGGGTTTTACACCTGGAAGGGTGACGCCCTTGAGGAGTATCGTCCCAGGCTGTGGTGCGAACCTCAGGGGACCGAGTACGTCATCGACTACAATCCGGAAACAGAAACCTGTTCAGTGGACGTGATCGAGGGAGCGGTCATCGTGCGGAACGATCAAGGCGAGGTCATCGATGACCTTCCTGAAGGATCCGCAAAGATGTATCACGTTCCCATGGATTGGCCTTCTCAGGAGCGCATTGAGGCCGAGAGGGTTCAAACGGAAAAGATCGAGACGACACCGGATGCCTTCAAGCATCAGGGCGAAAAGACGAGCAAAAAGAAAGACATGTCCCCTTCACAGCACGCTGCCCCTTCCGTGGCCGAGAAGATGATGAACTATCTTGGCCTTGTTCTGCCCGCAGCGTCTGAGCGTCTGGTGGTTGTGAATGCCTTGCCCGAATCACCGGCTCGGAAGGCTGGCTTTCAGATGGGGGATGCCATTCTGGCCATGAATGGCGAGGACATGTCAAATCTGTCCCCGAAATCGTTCGTTCAGAGGATTATCCAGGCCGACCCTGCTGAAAGGCTGGCTTTGACCATCACAAGAGGCGGCCGCATCATGACCCTCCTGGTGGACCTGGAAAGGGTTCCCCGGCAAGAGCTCCTGGACCTTCGTGCCCGGCAAAAGGAAAAGGCCCGGGGTCTTTTTGCCCAGGCCCAGGCCGAAAAGAAGCAGGGGCACTACGAACCAGCGGCCTCGTTGTATGCCAGAGCTGCTTCACTCGATCCACGAAGTAGGGCGGCCTATGACTATCAGGCCTATTGCCTTGATAAGCTGGGGCGCAGAGAACAAGGATACCGGCTGCTTGAGATATCCCTGCTCCTGCAGGACACCATGTACAACAACTATCTCTACGGCAAATTCCTGAGCTCTGATGAACAATACAGGCAAGCCATACCATACCTTGAAAGAGCCTGTGAGCGGGTCAAGCTGAACGGCAGGTTCTTCTTTCCCTTCAGGGAACTGGGAGGGGCCAGATTCATGCTCAACGAGTACAGAGAGGCATCGGAAGCCCTCTTGACCGCAGAAAGAATGGGGGATTCCAAACCACTCACCATCGGCACCCTCGGTGTCTGTTTCGACAAACTCGGAAACCGGAAGAGAGCGGTTCACTACTATCGACAGTACCTTGCCATGGACGATTCAAACCCGGATATGAGGCGGATGGCCCGTTCAAGGCTGGCAAGACTTGAAAAGACATCGAGTCACAGGAATAATAAAGATGTCGAGAACGCGCTGTCAACGCTGTTCAAATCGATGGCCAAAGAAATGCAAAAGTGATTTGCAACATCCAAGAGCTGGAGAGAGCATGAGGATCATCGACCTCTCCCACCCCATCACATCGACAATGCCAGTCTACCCTGGAACAGAACCACCGCTGATCGAGACGAAGAGCTCCTTTGAGGATGCAGGCTTGAGAGAGAAAAGGATGAGCTTGTCCTCCCACATCGGGACCCACGTCGACGCCCCGGCTCACCTCCTGAGGGATGGCAGGACGCTGGACAGTTTCCCGCTTGAGCAGTTCTTCGGCCTGGCCTTGACCGTTGATGTCTCCGGCTTGGGCCAGCCTTCCCTGGGGATCCAGGACTTGGAGCCTCATCTGGAGGCCATCCGGCAGGTTGAGTTCGTTCTCCTGCAAACCGGCTGGAGCCGTCATTGGGGCAGCAGCAGCTACGATGCGGGCTATCCTGTGCTCTCCTCAGAGGCAGCGGAATGGTTGAGCGGCTTTCGAATCAAGGGGTTCGGAATGGACACCATGTCCGTGGATTCGATGGACTCCCAGGATTTTCCGGTCCACAGGGCTTTCCTGCAGAGGGAAATCATCCTGATAGAGAACCTGACCAATCTGGGAGCGCTTCCCGGCAGTCCTTTCCTGGTCTCCTGCTTTCCCCTGAAGCTGGAAGAGGCGGACGGTTCCCCGATCCGGGCCGTGGCCTACCTCGGGCTCTCAAGAGGTTCGAGTGGGAGTTTGGAATGACTCCAGTGGCCACACCTGTCTGGGTCTTCGAGTGGATGAAGGATCACGGTGTCGATGTGTGGGGCGGGGCGGATCTTGAAGGGATTCAGACTCCTCTGGATGAGGCCGGACAGGGCTTCCCATGTGCTCTTTCCTTTGCCATCCCCATGAACCCCCAGGTCATGGCCGGTATCAAAAATGGTCCCAACCAGGCTTATGCTGCCGAGTACGCCAGAGTGAACCAGCGCATCAGCGACCTGAGCACTGAGCTCGCGGCAGCAATCAGTTCCAGGGGTTTACGGTCCCGTCCCCTGGCGGCCTCGAACCGAACCGACAAGGTGAACATCAAGGGCGACTTTCCCCACAAGACTGCGGCCACCCGGGCCGGGATTGGCTGGATCGGACGCCACTGCCAGCTCATCACCAGGCCTTATGGATCATGGGTTCGGCTGGGGACGGTCTTCACTGACATGGGGTTGTCGTGCGGTCCGCCCGTGGAGCGGAGCTTCTGCGGACGCTGCACCCTTTGCGTGGAGGCCTGCCCGGCAGGTGCCCTCAAGGGCAAGGCCTGGAAGCCGGGTCTGGCCCGGGAAGAGATGTTGGATGTCCGGGCCTGTGATGAGTGGAAAAAAGAGCATTTCTTTGCGTATCACCAGGGCCGCAACTGCGGCATATGTTCTGCAGTCTGCCCTTATGGGGCCAAGGCTCGGGGCAAAGCTTCACGATGAGCGGCCTGAAAAAACCATCGACCAGACAGGTCGAGCGGAGTACACATGATGAATGATATGAGAAGTGCATTCGTCCTGGGCCTGAGCATTTTTCTTGGCCTGGCTTTTCTGGGGTACTTCATGGGTTCGAGCGCCATCACCTTCAAGGAGTTCGAACGTTCGGTCACAGTGAAGGGCCTTTCCGAAAGGGAGTACCCGGCGGACATCGCCTTGTGGCCGATTCATTTTTCTGCTGCCAGCAATGATCTGACTGAGCTGTACGAAACCATCGAAAGGGATGCCCGGGTGATCGTCGATTTTCTCCATTCCAACGGGTTCGAGGATTCGGAGGTCAGCACCTCGCCGCCGGTCATCACCGACAAGCTCGCCCAGGGCTATGAAAAATCAAGGATCGAGTTCCGCTACTCGGCATCGCAGTCCATCACTGTGTATTCGAAAAAGATCGAGCAGGTGAGATCGACCATGAACAAGCTGGCCGACATCGGGAAGAAGGGCGTGGCCTTCACGGCCGGTGGCTACCAGGGCGGGACCGAGTATCTGTTCACCCGCTTGAACGAGGTCAAGCCGGGCATGATCGAGGAAGCCACGACCAAGGCCAGGGAGGTGGCCCGGAAGTTTGCCAAGGATTCGAAGAGCAGGCTGGGGAAAATCAAGAGGGCCAGGCAGGGCCAGTTTTCCATTCAGAACAGGGATAAGAACAATCCGCACATCAAAAAAGTGCGCGTGGTTTCAACTGTGGAGTACTACCTGTCCGACTGAAAACCCATCCGGGCATTCCATGTCCTGGCTTGAGGCTTTCAGCACAAGACACTCACGATGATCATGGCCTGTACAGAAGAGGGATGTCTCTCAGAGGAGAAGATCAACATGGATGACCCTTCCTGCCATCTCGAGCCCCTCCCAGACAATGTCTTTCGAGCCAATGTCGGGATGGTGGTCGTCAACAGCCATGGCGACGTTCTCGCTCTTGAACGTTCAGACGTCAGAGGGGCCTGGCAACTGCCCCAGGGTGGCATTGATGAGGGTGAAAACAACCTGGAGGCGGCCTATCGCGAGCTCCATGAAGAGACCGGGGTCGATCGCTCCAAGGTGAAGCTCCTGGCTGAACATCCCGAGTGGCTGGCCTATGAGCTGCCACAAGACAAGCGAAACGGCAAATTGGGGAGGGGACAGGTGCAGAAGTGGTTTGTGTTCCGCTTCACCGGGGAAGACCAGGATATCGACCTGAAGCGAGCTGAAGACAATGAGTTCTCATCCTGGGCATGGACCAGGCTGGACCGTCTCATTCAGGGGGCGGTGCCTTTTCGCCGAAGCATCTACCTGAAGATAGCCCAGGAGTTTTCTCAGTACCTCGACCGTGAAGCATAGGAAGTCGGCGGAGGTGCTCGTCTCATGGCCTGGATCAAAGACGGTCCTGTCATGAGTGTCCCCCTCGAGGACAGCTCCTTCGACCAGGGATCACACAGAAGACCCGCGAGCGAGGGCGTTGACCGAAACAAGAGGGAGGTCCCCATGGCTGAAAAAGTCATCATCTATGGCGGTTCGGGCGGCATAGGGTTGGCCATTGGAAAGGTTCTCCGGGAGCGGGGCCTGGCCCTTCACCTGGTGGGAAGACGCGAAGACCGGCTGGCTGCTGCGGCGTCCGAGCTGGAAGCGAGCTTCACTGCCGGGGATGTGAGGGATGCGAGCCTCTTTTCCCGCGTGGTCAGGGAGGCGGGTGAGCCTCTGTCCGGGCTGGTCTATGCGGTTGGGACCATCAACCTCGGAAGTCTGCGGCGATTGTCAGAGTCAGACTTCCTCAGCGATTTCCAGGTCAATGCCATGGGGGCGGCTCTGGCTGTTCAGGCTGCGCTTTCAGCCCTGAAGAAGAGCAAGCAGGGAGCTGCAGTGGTTCTCTTTTCCAGTGTTGCAGCCCTGCAGGGTTTTTCCTTCCATGCTTCCATGGGCATGGCCAAGGGGGCTGTGTCCGGGCTGACTCTGTCCCTGGCTGCAGAGCTGGCTCCCAAGGTTCGGGTCAATGCCATCGCCCCCTCTGTCACGCGGACTCCCCTGGCGGAATCGCTTCTGTCCAGCGAGCAGATGGCTGAAACCATTGCCGGGCTTCACGCCATCCCTCGACTGGGCTCTCCTGAGGACATTGCCAGGATGGCCGGCTTTCTGCTCTCCCCTGATGCGGACTGGATCACCGGACAGATCATCAGCGTGGATGGGGGGCGGTCAACCTTACGGACCAAGGGCTGAGATGCCCAGGTTGCCCAGGAAGAGCCAGCTGCCGTCCAAGGTCTGCCCGGTGTGCGGGAGACCCTTTACCTGGCGCAAAAAATGGCGCCGCAATTGGGACGACGTCCGGTATTGCTCTGAGCGGTGCCGCAGAGCCGGCCGCAGGAAAAGGTAGGCCATGTCCTGGAGCCCCTGGACCAGACGCTCCTCGCCCACAGGTGAGTCAAAGAGCACGGCCCGGTGCGAGACCTCTTCTGCGGCCAAGTAGACGAGCTCTGCCGCAGCTTCGGGGTCCTGGACGCGATAGCATGAACGCTCGGGCTTCAAGAAGGCCAGGAGCTCGGCTATCCCCCGCGTCTCCCTGCCCCTTGTCCAGGCGGCCACGTCAGGGTCGCTGATCGTCATGGCCAGGACCTCCCGGTGAAAGGCCCTGTGCTCATGGTGGGCCCTGACCGCCTGGCTGGTCAGGGCGCAGACGATCTCCTGCTCAGACCGGCCCTCCCCCCTCATCCGTCGGCCAGAGTCGAACATGCGGCTTCCCAGGTCCTCCTCGACACGCAGGCACACAGCCATGAAAACGGTCTTCTTGTCCCTGAAAAAGCGGTAGAGGGTGCCTGCGGCCACCCCGGCCCTGGCAGCAATGGCCTTGGCGTTCGTACCGTGAAAGCCATGAGAGGCAAAGAGCTCCAGAGCAGCATCCAGGGTGCGGGTTTTTTTTCGTCGGCCCTCTTCTGTTTGGGCTGATGTTGCGCACCATTCAACACTCTGATATTTCTTCTCATATCCTGGATCGCGGAAAACTGTTGTCCGCGTGGCAGAACGAGGAGGATGGCGATGAAGCCCAAGACAGACGATGGAGGCTGGAGCCCTTACCTGGCCGGTGCCCTGCTGGGGGTGCTGGCCATCGTGTCAGTTGTGGCAACCACACAGCTGCTTGGAAAAACCAAATACCTGGGTGCGTCGACCACCTTTGTCCGGGCCGCCGGGCTCCTGGAGCGGTCGGTCGATGCAGAGCATGTGGCCGCGAACGACTATTTCATGAAGAAGAAGGTCCGTGTTGACTGGCAGTTCATGCTGGTGATCGGTATCTTTATCGGGGCCTTTCTTTCGGCCCGGACTGACGGGAGCTTCAAGCTGGAAAAGGTGCCCCCGATTTGGGAAGAGCGGTTTGGCCCGTCCCTTGGGAAGCGCGCAGTCGGAGCTTTTCTGGGGGGGATCGTGGCCATGGTCGGGGCCCGCATGGCCGGCGGATGCCCGAGCGGGCACGGTCTGAGCGGCATGATGCAGCTTTCGGTGAGCGCTTTTGTGGCCCTGGCCCTGTTCTTCGGGGTCGGTGTGCTGGTGGCCAACGCGGTCTACAAGGGGAGGTCGTCCTGATGTCTGAACAATTGCTGGGTCTGATCACTGGTGTGGTGTTCGGAGTCCTGCTCCAGAAAGGCAGGGTCCTGCGCTTTGAAAAGCAGGTCGGGGCCATGCTGCTCAAGGACATGACCATCTTGAAGTTCATGCTCTCGGGGATCCTGGTCGGTATGGTCGGCATCATCCTCCTGGCCGATCTCGAGGTGATCGAACTGAGCCGCAAGGCGATGAATGTCGGCGCTGTCCTGATCGGGGGAGCTCTGTTCGGGGCCGGTTGGGCGATCATGGGCTATTGCCCTGGAACATCAGTCGGAGCGTGCGGGGAAGGCCGATGGCATGCCCTGTTCGCCATCCTGGGCATGCTTGTCGGGGCAGCCGTGTATGCCGAGCTCTACCCCCTGTTCACATCCACCGTCCTCTCCTGGATGGACCTGGGAGGCCTCGGCCTGCCGGAAGCGGTCGGGCTGTCGCCGTGGATCATCGTTCCCCTGTTCTGGGCAGGGGTCATCGGCCTGTTCGTGATCTTTGAGAAGAACGGGCTGTGAACAGGCAGCCAGGCCGTCCACGCCGCCAACGGCGGCGAAATCGAGCTGAAAAACGCGTTTTTCAGCGAAGCGATCTTCCGCGAAATGAATTCATATGCATTTCGCGGACATCTCACAAGAGCGGGACCGGGCATGTTGAGTCAAACTTTGCGGCAGCCGTGCATCCTGACCCTGAAACTGGATGAGCACGCCTTCAGCTTCCTGAACGGGCTGCGTCGGACATGCTTCCCGCCGGAGCGGAACTTCATCCCTGCCCACGTCACCCTCTTTCACTCCCTGCCGGGCGAGGAGGAGCAGGCACTGGCCGAAACCCTGCACAGTCTCTGCACCAGGACCGAGGTTGTGGGCCTGTCCTTTCCAGGGGTTAGACTCCTGGGGCGGGGAGTGGCCATCGAGGTCAGGGGGCCTGGCCTCATGACTGTGCGCGAACGTCTGGCCTCGCTGTGGTCTCACTGGTTGAGCGCTCAGGACAGGCAGGGCTTTCGGCCGCACGTCACGATTCAGAACAAGGTCCCGGCAGCCAGGGCCCGGAGCTTGTTCGAGAGCCTCCAGAAGACCTGGCAGCCGTTTGACGGGAGGGGAGTGGGTCTCTTGCTCTGGCGGTATCAGGGGGGGCCCTGGGAGCCTGCCGGAGAGTTCCCCTTGCAAGACCCAGCCCACGACATCCCAGGGAGGAGGTCGTGAACCTCGATTTGTGGCTGGCCTTTGTTCTCGCAGCAGGGGCCCTGCTGATCATTCCCGGCCCGACAATCATCCTGGTCATCAGCCAGTCCATGGCCCACGGCCGCAGGGCTGTCTTGCCCCTGGCCGCCGGGGTGACCCTGGGGGACTTCACGGCCATGGCCCTGTCACTTCTGGGTCTGGGAGCGGTTCTGGCTTCATCGGCCGCCGCGTTCACCGTGCTCAAGTGGATCGGGGCGGTCTACCTCATCCTTCTTGGCCTCAGGCTGTGGAAAGGTGGGTCAGGTGAAAGCCATATCAGATCTGCCGTGGCAGGGGCTTCCAGAGCCTCTCTCTTCAGAAGCGCTCTGGTGGTCACAGCCATGAACCCCAAGAGCATCGCTTTCTTCGTGCTTTTCCTTCCCCAGTTTGTCAGCACCCAGAGCAGCGCCATCCCCCAGTTGTTGCTCCTGGGTGCGACCTTTCTCGGGCTGGCGGCAATCAATGCAACCCTGTACGGTCTTTTTGCCGGCCATCTGCGTGATGCACTGCAGAGTGCAAAGGTCCGCCGCACTTTCAATCTCTGTGCTGGAAGCGCGCTTTTCGGTGCCGGCATCGCCACCGCAACCCTGCAGCGTGCGCCATGAGGTTCTTTACGCATGTCCGGCTGCCAGGCATGGGGCAGGCCCGGGTCTCAGATTCACAGAACAGAGGAGGCTCACATGGAAGTCAATCACGTTCCAGCCAGAGTCTATTACTGTGCGGAGAAAACGCTGACACCTTCCGAAATCCCGGATTTTGCCGGCAAGGCCCTGGAAATGCTCTGCCGGGACGCAGAATCCCGTGATCTTGACGTATCGGGTCCACCGGAATTTTTCTACTTCACGTGCACTGACGACAACCTGATCCCTCTTCACCTCATTGTGGCCGTTCCGGTTCTGGAGGGCGGGAGTTCCAGGGGCGGGTTCTTTTTCATGGAGTCAATGCCCTTTGACTGTGTCTCCGTGCTCTACAAAGGCTCCATGAGCACGATCGGCATAGCCTGGGAAGATCTTGTCCAACAGGCTTTGAAGATGGGCTATCTCTTGAGCAATCAGGGCAGGGAAGTCTACAGGGAGTGGGTGTCCTTCGAGTCTGAAGACAACGTCACGGAATTGCAGATGGGCATAGCCGGCAGGAAAGTGGGCTGAGCATGATTCGCCTCCGGGGGCGAGTCAGCCATTCTTGTCAACTCCTGCCGCGATAAAAGGCCAGCCGGGAGGCCTGGGGCTCAAAAAGGCCTTCCAGCTCGTCCTGCTCACCCCGGGGCAGCGGACCTTGCATGGCCGCCTGGACCAGACCCTGCACCTCGGCTGGCGAAGAACAGCCAACAATGATCAGGTCCATCCCTGCCCCAAAGAGGGCGGAGCGGATCAGCCTCTCGGCAGTCAGCCCGTGTTGAGATTGGACGTAATGGCCCCCTCCTAGACACTTCATGCCGATAACAGTCATGTTCCTGCCTCTGGCTTCCTGGACCACGGTATCCAGAAAGCCTCCCAGGACGGTCTCGGCAGGGTTGGCCGGCAGGAGAACAGAGTCCAGAGGCCAGTTACGGACGCACATTTCCAGGATGTTCGGGTCATGGTGCCCCGTGACCCCGATGTGCTTGACAACCCCTTCTTCCCTGGCCTGAATGAACGCGTTCAGGGCCCCCTGGCTACCCTGAATGCTTTCGACATCCTCGCTGGATCTGACGTCGTGAATCTGCCAGAGGTCAAGCGTGTCGGTGTGCAGGGTCTTGAGCGAGTTCTCCAGGTCCTGCATGGCCTGGGAAAAGGTTCGGCCCGCGGACTTGCTGGTGTGGAAGATCCCTGTCCTGGCATCGGGCTGTTCGGCCCAGATCGACCCCAGATAGGCCTGGCTGCCTGCGTAGGCTGGAGCGGTGTCAAAATAGGTGATGCCCTGGGCCAGGGCCTCTTGAATAACGGCCCTGGCCTCGGACTCGCGGCCGAACGTCCGCAGAACACCTTCCCCGCCCAGGCCGACCCGGGTGACGTCAGACCCGTTTGAAGTGAAGGGGATCGCTGGCAGACTGGACATGACGACTCCTTTTGTGTTTTCAACTTCAGCCTGGCTGCAGCCCAGGGCCCAATGGTCCAGGAGCTGCAAGAGGCCTGATCAGACTTCATCCAGGGCATGGTCCTTGAGCTCGTCCAGGGACACGTACCTCAGGACAGCTTCATGGGTGCACTCCAGGACAACAGGGGGAGCCGCCCCGGCATCCAGGGCTTCCTTCCAGCGCAGAGCGCACAGACACCAGCGGTCACCAGGCTTGAGTCCGGGGAATCCGAACTGGGGAGCAGGGGTGCTCAAATCGTTGCCCATGCTCTTGGTAAAGGTCAGAAAAGCTTGGGTCACCTGGGCGCAGACCACGTGAGACCCCCGATCCTGAGGCCCGGTTTCACATGTCCCTGTCCGGTAATACCCTGTTTTCGGGGATTGGCTGCAGATCTGAAGCGGGGTGCCGAGGACATTTGTGGGTGTGGCCATGATCGTCTCCCCAGGGTTGTTCGTTCAGTGACGGGTGTGGATTGTCAAATCATGTAAGAGTGTATGACCTGGAGGGGCATTGGTCAATGCCGGGTCAGACTGACCCGGAAACAGTGCTTCACAATGCCCTTTCCCTCACACGAAACTCGATCACAGGCGTTCAGCAGAAGGGCTCAACATGGTTCTCCTTGCTGAGGCAAAGACGCAATCGTCTCCCTCGTGCATCTGCTCTGATGCAGATGTGCGACGGTTGGCCGGCAGGAGTTTGGCCTGCGTTGTTGAGCCGTTCGTCCTGAATGGCCCAAAAAGATTGAGCTTTTGACCTCCTGACAGTGGTGCTGGCCGTGGCACAAGAATTGCTTTGGTTCAATCTGGACCATGGCTTGAATCTGGCGCGGCACGGGACCTCCTTGCCTGCTCAGAGCTGAGTGGCATACCGGTCTTCTTGACACAGGGCGACCATGCATTTGACCATCATCTACGATAACGATGCCTGGCTTTCCGGTCTCCGCCCGGACTGGGGATTTTCCTGCCTGATCCAGGGGAGGGACATGCCCAACATCTTGTTCGACACCGGAGCCAAGGGAAGAATACTCCTCTCGAACATGAGAGAGCTGGAAATTGATCCCCTGTCCATCGATATGGTCTTCATTTCCCACGGCCACTTTGATCATACTGGAGGATTGTCGGACTTTCTGAAGATCAATCATGATGTTCAGGTGTTTGTTCCCTATTCCCTGCGGGGGCTTCGAGGTGCCAGAGAGATCGTACCAGTCCAAAAGAGCCTCATCATCCAGGATGGGATCTGTTCCACTGGAGAGCTGAGATCCATAGAGCAGTCCCTGGTCCTTCGCACACAGGCAGGGAATGTGATTGTCGCCGGATGTTCCCATCCAGGCGTTGACACGATTTTGCAGGCCTCGGCTGCTTTTGGGGAGCCCTGTGCCCTTGTCGGGGGGCTGCACGGTTTCCACCAGTTTGACATTCTTCAGGATCTGGATGTGATCTGCCCAACCCACTGCACAAGGTACAAGAAGGAACTGGAACGACTCTACCCTCAGCGTGTTGTTGAGGGCGGAGCTGGAAGGACCCTTGATTTTTCAGATGCAGGCCCTATGGTTTGAGCAGAGCATTGAACAACAACTGCGACGCTGCAAAAGGAGAACACTGATGAAAATTGCTGTGAGCGCCCAGGGCGACTCCCTGGACAGTGCTTTTGAGCGACGTTTTGGCCGGGCACCTGGATTTGTCGTTTTTGATACCGAATCTCAGGCCACAACCTTCATCGACAATCGAGCCAACCAGGATCGTCCCCAGGGTGCCGGCATCCAGACCGCTCAAATGGTTGCTGATCACGGTGTCCAGGTGCTCATCACCGGTGACGTCGGCCCCAAGGCCTCTCAGGCACTGGCTCCCAGCAGCATTCAGATCGTCCGTTTCAACGGGGCAACAGTGCGGGAAGCGCTGGACGCTTATCAGAACGGTCAGCTCCAGCCTGAAGGCGGACACGGCGGGGTCCCGGGCGGAGGAATGGGACGAGGCATGGGCGGCGGAGGTGGCCGCGGCATGGGCGGCGGAGGTGGTCGTGGCATGGGAGGTGGCCGCGGCATGGGAGGCGGAGGTGGTCGTGGCATGGGAGGTGGACGCGGCATGGGTGGCGGAGGCCGGGGAGGCGGTCGAGGCACGGGCGGCGGCAGCTGGTGATGAATGGATTTTGATCTGCATGTCGGCATCGACTACTCCGGGGCCAGAACCCCGGAGAGCCCTCTCAGGGGCTTGCAGGTCTATGCCGACGGAGTGGACCAGGTCATCCTAAAGGAGAGCCCTCCTCGTTCATCCCGAGAACGCGTCAAGCACTGGAGCCGCCAGGCCGTCGCCCGGTGGCTCGTGGATCTGGCCGGATCGGGTCGTCGCTTCATTGCCGGGATCGATCACTGCTTCTCCTTCCCCAGGTCCTATTTTCTACGCCATGATCTTCAGAGCTGGGAAGCGTTTCTGTTTGACTTCGTCCTTCACTGGCCGACGCATTCTCCAGGCACCACTGTCCAGGAGCTGCTCCAGAATTCTTCGGAGAGAATCGGGGAACGAGGGGAGCTGAGACTTGGGGAACGCTGGACCCAGGGAGCCAGGAGCGTCTTCGTCTTCCAGGGGGCGGGAGCCGTGGGCAAGGCCTCGTTTGCCGGCCTTGCCTGGCTGCATGTTATCCGCAGGCAGGCCGGGCAGCACATCCACTTCTGGCCGTTCGACGGCTGGCATCTTCCCGAAGACAGATCCGTCGTGATGGAAGCCTATCCAGCCATCTGCAAGAGGCGGTACCCCCAAGACGGCAGGACATCTGACGAACACGACGCTTATGCCGTGGCCGCATGGCTCAGGGACATGGATGCCAGAGGAGCCCTTGGCCGCTACAGCCATCCACCGCTCACTGAAGCTGAGAAACGGGTGGCTCAGCTTGAAGGTTGGATTTTTGGCGTTGCATGACCTGGGGTGAATGCGATCCGCGAGGTTCACTGCTCCTGTCGGGAAGCCCGTTTGACAGCCTCCTTGAGAGCGGCGTGATGCAGGTCAGCAGCCAGATGAACCGGGCTCTTGCCCCCGATGGGATCCCAGTTGGCCGGGTCGGCTGTGCAGAAGAACTGGGTCTGCAACCCCAGTTTTTCCAGGGCTTGTTCAACCGGGAGCCCTTTGATGGCCTCAGCCGCCTGCCAGGTTGCCCCGCAGGGGGCGCCTCGAACCACCTTGATGTCCGTGATCGTTCCATTGACCAGCGTGATGTCGAACTTGGGGTAGCCGAAGCAGCGGCAGTACTCCCCGCAGGAAGCCCTGGGGGAAAGAGCACAGCAGACCGGCGGGGTGAGCGTCCAGCCGTCATCCCTGTTTTTTCCGGATGCGATGACCGGGATGCCCAGTTTGTGACACAGTTCTCCAAGGTCCTGGGACAGGTCCGGATGGACCAGGTAGTCCAGGACCAGGTCGGCATCGATGTGGGCAGGCAGGTAGCCTGAAGAGTCGTCGATGACTGGGGGCAGGGGATGGTCCACGTTCATGATGTCAATGTCGAATCGATCGTCGCAGACGTCCCTGATGCCTTTGACCTTGCTCTCTCCCCGCCCTTTCTGCTGGACAACCAGGATTCGGGTTGGCCTGCGTTGTTTTTCTTCATTCATGTCCTGTGAGGCTCCTTCGTTATTGCTGCAGTGACGAATCAAGCCTGTCGATGCTGTTCAGAAAAATATTGGGAATCCGGACAACTTTTCGACTGGAAGGATCAAAAAAGACGATCCCCGTCTTGACCCGGGCGATCTCAACGCCGGTCTCTCTGTTGGTGCATCGATAGACGATATCGCACCCTTTGCGGCTGATGTCCGTCACGCCAATTTCGACACGCAGGATGTCGCCGTAGAACCCCTCGCTCCTGTACTCTATGGCTGCATCCGCGGCCAGGATTCCGAGCCCCCCGATGTTGAGCTCTGTGAAGCCAAGCTGTTTGAAAAAACGGACCCTGGCCTCATGGACAAGGGTCAACACGGCATCGTTGCCCAGGTGACCGCCATAGTTGATGTCATCGATGCGGATGGGGACCTCGGTGCGGAAGACGAAGGAGTCGGGCAACGATATTCTTATCCGAGCCATAGCCTTTCCCTGCTCGATCGGACAGCTCCCCTGAGCAAGGGGATGCCCTCTGGATGGAGTCCTGAAATGTTGAGCCGTGATCACCTTGGCTGCATGGGCTGAGACTCGCAGCAGGTGCAACACGATGCTCTTGTTCCCATTTTCAGACATGGAGTCAGCGCAGCCTGAGGCTGCGCTGACTGGAAAGGCCTAGCACAGGCTTTCTGACTCCTCAAGTCCAGGGGGCGGCAAAAATAGCCGGAGGTCTGGGAGGAGGCAGGGCGAAGAGGCGAAAGGAGTCAACAAAACAGATCAGATTCGGGTGTGCCTGACCTCGAGATCCGTCACACGTCATGAAGCTGCCAACAGAGGTCCTGGCGGGCACCATGTCATGAACTGAAGGCTGCAACGGCCTCCAGGACAGCTGTGGCTGTTCGGGCCAGGTTTGGTCCCCCGCCCATGACCACGGCCACCTGCGACGCTTCCAGGATTTCTTCCGGGAGCTGCACTGATTTTGACAGTTCTTGAAGCCTCGGTTCAAACAGACTTTTGCAGGTTCAAGTCGGCAAACTCCCAGTTGGCCACCTGTTGGAGAACATTCTGGACATACTCACCGCGGCGGTTCTGGTAGTCCAGGTAGTAGGCATGCTCCCAGACATCGATGCACAAAAGGGGCGTCATGTCCAGGGAGATGGGGGTTTCGGCATTGGAGGTGTTGACACAGGCCAGCTTGCCATTGCTGAGCACCAGCCAGGCCCAGCCGCTTCCGAACTGTCCGACTGCTTTCTCGGCCAACCTCTCTTCCACGGCCTTCAGGCTGCCGAAATCGGCTTTGATGTGTTCCCTTAAAGGGCCGTCAGGCAGTTTTCCGCCTCCGGGCTTCATGGAGTTCCAGTAAAAGGTGTGGTTCCAGACCTGGGCAGCATTGTTGTAGAGCCCTTTCAGATCAGGATCTTGAGCGGATCTTCTGATGACGGTTTCCAGGTCACGGCCTTCAAGCCCGCTTCCCTGAAGGAGCATGTTGGTCTTGTTGACGTATCCGGCGTGGTGCTTGCCGTAATGGAAGCTCAGTGTTCGCGCTGAAATAAACGGTTCCAGGGCGTCTGGAGGATAAGGCAGGTCCGGCTGGGTGATGGATTTTCGGGCCTGAGCCTTGCGGGTCCAGACCAGAGGACCGGCCATCAGGACCGCTCCTCCCACCATGCCTGCACTGAGGAATTGACGCCTGTTCAAAGTGCCCAATGATTTCGTTGCGCCTGTGGTCATGATGTGTCCTCCTCTGTTTTCGCCAGAATATAACCCAAATCCCTTCAGTTTTAAAGGTGACAAAAAGGGTATTGTCTGTCTCCAAAGCAGTGGTTCGTTCCAGGCCGTGCTTGACCTTGTGCCACTCTTGTTCAGGGCCGTCCAAAGGGGACTTGGGCGGAGCCGTTCGGGTCATTTTTCTCCATTGCCTTGCCTTGACCTCTCTGAGGGCCGGGGTCATAGTGTTCTATGAGAGAGGAAGCAGTCCTGAAGGTGTTTCTGATCTGAACAGCCTGGATCGAGCCATGAAGAGCCGACGGGCAGGCCCAAGACCTCATGCCACTGCAATCAATCCCGAGTGATTCAGCACGACTGCAGGTCGAGCTGACATGGAGAGCGCATGGTCGGCAAAAAGGATAAGGACAACTATCAGAGCCTGGCGGATGCCCTGGCTGAGGAAACGTTGGCAGAGGCTGCCGACCATTTTTTCGGTGAGCGGAAAAGCATTGAGGAGGCCCTCGGACTCTACCAGGAGAAGGTGAACCAGCTTCGCGAGCTCCACTTGAAGGTGGAAACCAGTCAGGCCAACCTCCACTTTCTGCTGCTCCGTGGGGAGAGCGATACAGTGACGTCATTCTACCGTCAGATCGGGGTGGATCCGGAGCAGGTCCCTCAACCCGATATCGAGTCCTCGGCCGATCTGAAGCAGCTTCAGCTGCCTCTGGGTCTGGGAGCCAAAAGCCGATTCGCCAAGCTGGTTTGCAGGGCCTACGCCGCTTTTGTTGCTGAGGCCAACGACTACATGAACGGCCGGTATTACGACGACCCGGAGGACCCCAGGCGGAAAAGGATCACCTTGAACTACAATCAGCTGGCCGACTACTGCAAAGAGGTGAATGAGAGGATCGACAAGGCCAACCAGTACAATACCCCGACCCAGGTCCTGCAGTTCTTCAAGCAGCTCGACATCGAGCGCTCGGAGAAGGAGGCTCAGATCGGGGTGCCCATGCATTACAGCCTTGACCAGGAGATGGCCTTCACGCCTGAAGACTTTTCCTGCGCCCTGCTGGAATCCTACCCGGACTTCCCTCCCCTGTACCGGATCGAAGGGCCGATCAAGAGCTATTCGGCCCAGGTCTTTTCGAGCGCCCCGGATGAGATTCGGAGTATCCTGGAAATGGTCAAAAAGGCCTGACCAGGTGATCAGGGGGCTCACCATGATGATCGGATGTTCATGATGGTGAGGCCTCAGCTCGTGGGTGACCCCGGCAGGAGCGGAGTCAAACGCATCCTGCTGTCCCTGATGTGGGCCATGTGCAGCCTGGCCTCGAGGTATTTGGCAAAGGCGGTCACGGCCTGATCAGCAGAATGGAAGACAGGCAGGCCGTTTGTTTCCAGAAGCTCAACGAAGGGATCGTAGAGCTTCCCCCCGTCGACGACGACAACAAAGGGCTTTTTTTCCTCCCTGAAGAGGGCGGAGATGAGCTGCACGACCCCATCTTGACTGTGGAGCGATTCATCCGGGACCATCCCTTCGGGCAAGGTCTGCAGATAGGGGGCCAGGGGGGTGAGGCAGAGGACGAGGGCGTCCACGTTGGGGTCCTGGAGAAAGGCCCGGGTGATGCTCTCATGCATCCGGTCGTCGGAGGCAGGGTTGATGTCGATGGGGTTTTTGACTTCCACCAGGCCGCCCAGGTTGCTCCTCTCGAGGATTCTCTTGATCCTGTGCCGGGTGGAGCGCTCAAGCGGGGCAAAGGTCAAGGTGTAGTCTTCTCCAACCAGACTGTCGGCAATGCCGACAACTTCAAAGCCGGCCGAGCTGACTCCGGCCAGGCGTTTGCCCTGAACCGCCTTGGGATGCAGGGTGGCGGCCAGGACAAAGAGCTCGTTGAACTCTGTGAAGCTTGAGGCCACCGCAGCGCCTGCCTGACGGACACAGGACTCGCAGACCATGTAGTCCCCGGCAACTGAAGCGGTGTGACCTGAGGTGGCCAGTTTGCCCTCCGGGGTCTTTCCAGCCTTGTAGAAAATGATCTCCTTGCCCTGGAGGACCGCATCCCGGACAGCGGTGCAGAACAACTGCCCGTCGAGGGGCTTGAAACCCTCGATGTAGACAGCGATGACCTCGATTCCGGGCATGGTGTTCATGGCTTCCAGGAGATCGGTCACGGTCAGGTCGGTCTGGTTGCCCAGTGAGACCATGTAGGCCGGGTCGATGATGTCCAGCTTGTTCATCCGGGTGACCATGAAGGCCCCGCTCTGACTGATCAGGGCGGTGTTGCGGGTGCGCTCCCCCCGTTTTCGCGGGAATTTGGCTTCGGAGTTGAAGAGGGCGTCGTAGCGGCCCGGATGGGAGATGACGCCCATGCTGTTTCCGCCCAGAAAGACCGGGCAGGAGCCCGGGGCTTTCCGGCGGGCGTCGGCGATCCTGTTCACCAGGGCCTGGCTGCGGTCTTCGGACCCGGAGGTTTCCCCCAGACCCCCGGAAACCAGGATCACGGCTTCGGCAGCGTCCTGGTCGATGATCGTTCCGGCCACATCAGGAACCTGCCGGGCATCGACCGCGATGACGACCAGGTCGGGCCTGCCGGGCAGGGAGGTGATGTCCTGAACGCAGGGCACTCCATCGATGTCGTCCATGTCCGGGCGGATGACGTAAAGGTTCGACCGCTCGAACCCGTTGGCCAGAATATTGCGCAGGATGGTGCGGCCGAAGTTCATTTTCCGGGCCGAGACCCCCAGGATGGCGATTGAACCCGGGTGCAGGAGGGCGTTGACCTTGCTCAGGGGTCGTGGAAGATCCTCGTTGTTCGGCTTGTTTCTGGAAAAGCGGCACATGGCGTCCAGGGGGACCATCAGGAAATCGTCAAAGGCAAACGGGTTGACCTCCATTTCTTCGATCACGAAGGGGGAGCCGCTGTTTTCCGGCGAGAAGAAATTGGCCATGGCGATGAAGGAGGAGAAGCATTCGATGAGCTGTTCGTCAGTCACCACCCGGGTATGGCCCCTGAAAGCCCCGGCCAGCTTCTGGTAGGCGATGGTTGTCCTGAAGAGGTCGAAAAAGGCTTCGCCGTCAGTGAGCACCGTGGACGCCGCGACCACGGCCTTGCCTTTTTGAAAATTCTCGGCAAAGAGCTCGGTGTCTGTGCCGCCCAGTCCGGCATTGATGATCATGCCGAACTCCCTGGTCCGCCGTACGCCCACCAGGAGCTCCAGGCCGAAGGTGTCGGTCTGCAGGGGCATGTACTCGCAGAGCAGGACCCCCTTGATGTCTCTGGATATGGCCTTGATGAGCTCTTCGTCATCAAGACCCTTGTAAGGGTGCGGCCGCAGCACGGGCTTGCGTTCCAGCCATCGGGCATAGTCAGCAGCGCATTCCGTGGTCATCTTCCGCCAGGTCGAGCGGATTTTGGCCGGAGTCTTGTCCACGATCCGAACCCCGCCCAGCCCCGACTTGTGCACAATGGTCGGGGACATGATCTTCATGACCACCTTGTCCCCGGGCAGGGACATCAGGTCTTCGTCTGACGGTCTGGTCCCCCTGAGCAGCGGCATGACCCGTGGAAGGGTCTCAGACCCCAGATGCCTGAGCAGGTCGCAGGCTTCATGTTCGTACAGGAAAAAGCGGCCATCCTGTTCGATCGACTGCAGAAGCTCCATGATCTTGGAAAACTGGATGAAAAGACGCATCATGTCCTCTGGAGGTCACAGGTTGGCGGGGAAGAACGGGCAGATCACGGCCAGCATACCAGAGCCTCTGGACGGGTGGAAGCCGTCTCTCCTGGACCTGTTGACAAGACGTTCACCCCATGAACACAATGCACATGCGTATGCTCAAGATCCTGTTCCTCATCCTGGGATGCTATCTCATCCTGGTGGTTCTGACCTTCTTCTTCCAGGGCCGGATGGTTTTCTTTCCTGACCCGCACATCGTCGCGACCCCAGGGTCCATTGGCCTCGACTTTGAAGAGGTCTGGCTGACGGCCTCGGACGGCACGGTCCTGCACAGCTGGTTTGTCCCCGGGCCTGGCCGGGGTTCCGGCGTCACGGCCCTGTTCTTTCACGGCAATGCCGGCAACATCTCCCACAGGCTGGAGATGCTCGAGGTCATTCATGAGCTGGGACTGAACTGTTTGATCTTCGACTACCGCGGCTATGGTCGAAGCCGGGGGACGCCTTCAGAGCGGGGGATGTACAAAGACGGTGAAGCGGCCTGGAACTGGCTGGTCCGGGACAGGGGGGTCCCGGTTGACAAGATCGTCTGCTGGGGGCGTTCCCTCGGCGGTCCGGTGGCGGCCCGCCTGGCCGGGGATCATGGGCCTGGGGCCCTGATCATCGAGTCCACCTTCACCTCCCTGCCGGACCTGGGTCAGAAAATCTACCCGTTCCTGCCGGTGAACCTCATCTCGCGCCTGCGCTTCCCCACCAGGAAGCATGTCCAGGAGCTCAGCTGCCCGGTGCTCGTGGTGCACAGCACAGAGGACGAGATCGTGCCCTTTGCCTTTGGGAAGAAGCTCTTCAGGGCCGCGCCGGAACCAAAACGGTTCCTGAGGATCCACGGCGGGCACAACAATGGGTTCGTGCTCTCAAGAAAAATCTATGTTGACGGAGTTCGAGAGTTTCTCACAGAGTTTGGTCTCAGTGGGACCGAGGGAAAAGTCTGAAAGAGCTTTTTCCGAACCCAAAGGAGAGCCCGGTTCAAGTCAGCTTCATCACCTTTTGGCCAAGACAGCCCTGGTCAAGTCAGGAGAAAACGATCACAATGATCAAACCTGACATGTGTGACCCATCAGCAAGGAGGATGAGCCATGCACAAGCTCGGAGCCGTCAACGCCCTGTATCCCACCCCGACCGTCCTGGCCGGGGCCCTGGTCAGGGACAAGCCCAACTTCATCACCATCGCCCACATCGGCATCATGACCCTGGACGCGATTTCCCTGGGAATCCACAAATCCCACTACACCAACCAGGGCATCAGGGACAACGAAACCTTCAGCGTCTGCCTGCCGTCGGAGGATCTCATGGTCGAGACCGACTACTGCGGGATCATGACCGGCAAGAAGACCGACAAGGCGGCGATCTTTGACGTCTTTTACGGAGAGCTGAAAACAGCGCCCATGATCAGCCAGTGCCCGGTGTGCATGGAGTGCAGCCTGGAGAGGGTGGTGGACTTCCCAAGCCACGACGTGTTCGTGGGCCAGGTGGTGCAGACCCATGCCCAGGAGGGCGTGCTCACCGAGGGCAGGGTGGACATTGCCAAGGTCAGGCCCCTGCTCTTTGACATGACCTCAAAGATGTACTGGGGGCTGGGCAGCGAGCTCGGCAAGTGCTGGAACGTGGGCAAGCAGCTGAAGCAAAAGGGATGAGTGCGTCTCAGCCCTTACAGGACGGGTCATGTCCCGGAAGCCCAGTCCTCCAGAATCTTGCGAAAGGCCAGTTCCCCGGTCATGAGGGCGCCTGAGAACCCGCCGCCAGGCCGGCACCAGGCGCTGGCCAGGTAGAGCCCCTGAATCGGGGTGCGATGGTCGACCCGGTGATAGACAGCATTGTCCACAGTCTGCTCATAGCCGTAGACGGCACCCCGGGGGTTGCCGGTGAAGCGGATGTTGGTCAGGGGGGTTGAGGACTCGACCATCGCCATTCTTGACCTGAGCGGTCCCAGGATCTCTTCGGACCGGGTGATCAGAATCCGGGTCCAGGCGTCCTTCTGCTCCTCATAGGCTCTCTTGCGTCCGGCAAAGTAGTCCTGTTCAAATGCCTCCCAGGGCTCAAAACCGCAGAGACAGAAGAGGCGAAGCGTCGATGAGCCCTGGGGCGAACCCTGGCGGGCCATGTTGTCGAACAGGCTGATTCTGAAAGGGACATTGCGGATGTCGCCCTTGAGGCAGTTCTGGTAGTCGCTTTCCGGGTCCTGACCTGAAAGCACATGGATCCCGCCTGGATCTCCCGGAATCGTGACCCTGCCGGTCAGGCCGATCCAGACAATGAAGGTGGACAGGCTTGGCCTGTAGGCATTGAGGTCCTGCACGGTTTTCTGCGGCACCTCATGGGGTTGCAGGAGTCGGTGAAAGGTCGTCAGAGGGCTGGCGTTGCTGATCACCGTGCGCCCTTTCAGCTTCTCGCCGGTATCGAGTTCGAGCCCTTCGACCCTTGATTCCCGGATGACGATGGACCGAACCGAGCGGTCGAGAAGAACAGAGCCTCCGTGGTCCTGAATGACGCGGGCCAGACCGGTGCTCAGGGTGGTTGACCGTTCAGGGATGCAACAAGTCCCATGCTTGAGGATGTCCCCGATGTTCATGGCGTAGTAGATGGCAGACAGGCGTGATGGGGGCAGGCCGTGAAAGTCCCACAGGGACGCCAGCAGGGTTTGCAGCATCCGGTCTGCGAAGTGATCGTCCATGAGCTCCTGGAGGGTCTTTGTGTGGCATCTGGTCAGGTTCGGGTACTTGAAGGGAAAGAGGAGTGCCGGGGGCCGGCCTTTCTGGTGCAGAGTCTGGGTTTCAGCGGCGATGGCGATGATTCTGCGGATGAAGTCCTCGATGCCGGCCCGTTCGTCCGGAAAATGCCGGGTCAGGTTGCGGGCAAAGCCATCGGGATCGGCATGGGGGATGTTCACGGTCATGCCTGAGGCGCGGAGCTGATAGACCTCGGGCAGAGGCTTCAGGTGGACCCGGCCGGCAATGGACAGGTCTTTGAAAATCTTGGCCACGACATTGTTCTGAGCCGGCATGCCGTGGAGGGAGACCTCAAAGGAAAACTGTCCCTGTCGACGGGCAAAGGTGGTGGCATAACCGCCGATATTCCGAGGTTCGACGACCGTCACCGGCACACCGTGCTTGGCCAGGTAGGCCCCGCAGCACAGACCGCCGAGGCCGGCCCCAATGACCAGAGCAGGTCGCTGGTCATCCCGTTTGGCCGTGGCGGCCAGGGCCTGAATCAGCCCCCAGTCCATGGCCAGGCCGGCGGTCAAGAGGGAGGTCAGTTTGCAGAAGTCCCTTCTGGATATGCCTGATTGGGGCATGGTTTTCCTCAGGGCGGCTGAATCCGGGAGGCGTTGATGATCAGGCCGTGGGCCTTGCCGAAATCGGCGATTTGAGCGGGATCGAAGCCACCCGATGTGTAAAGCCTGTCAAAGCGCTCCTGGTCCAGCAGGGCCAGGATGAAGCTCAGATGACCGGAGTAACCCGTCTTGTCAAGTTGCTGGATGCGGCGGACCGTGTCCCTGGCCAGTTCGACGGCCTGAGGGTGGACCACAGGACCATGTTCGCCGCATGTCTTCAGGGAATAGAGCTGGCGGCAGCTGAAGGGCCGATCCTCGTAGATGCGGCAGGTCTGGTCGTCCAGGAGGAAAGGGCAGACCGACGGCCTGCCCATCTCCTTGTCCTGTCTGTTGACCTCGATCCTCTGCAGGATGTGCTGTCTTTCAGGTTCTAAAAACACCCTGACCTCCTTGCGGATGATCCACCCCTCGAGGGTCGTGATGTCCAGATGCCCGAAATGGGTACAGCAGTAGGCGCAGCCCGGCCCGCAGACGGCCTGCTCCCTGAATGAGGCCGACTCGCCTTCAAACCTGCGGTAGATCTCCTGGAGCTGCTGTGCCTTTCGGGTCAGGTCCATGGAGTGAGCATGCCTCATTCTTGACCAGCCTTTGCGGAACGTTTCAAAGGCCCTGTTTGCACCCCGCCGACAGGGCAGCAAGCAACAGTTTCCATTCATCCTTCTCCATCCTCTGTGACTCATTTCACTCCTTGATTCAAGAAGCAGTTTTCGATCATAAGGAATGATTGGAAATATTTGCTTATTCTATGTAATGAAGCATCAGTGTGGTTGCCCGGTTTCATTGATGAATCAAGGGCGGTTGAAGAGATGCATGTTGAAGTTCCAAGCAAAGGAGTCTGAGTCGTCATGAACAATTTTCTGGCCACGAAATGGGGCATCATCTGTGTGGGGGGACTGATCGGCGTGTTCGCCGCTTTGCTGCAGAAATGGGGGAACCCCGGCAACATGGGCATCTGCGTGGCCTGCTTCGAGCGGGACATCACCGGGGCCATCGGCATGCACCGGGCCGGGGTGGTCCAGTTCATGCGCCCGGAGATCATCGGCTTTGTCCTGGGGGCCCTGATCGCCGCTTTCAGCTTCAGGGACTTTCGCCCCAGGGCCGGGTCGGCGCCTATTGTCAGGTTTGTCCTCGGCGTGTTCGCCATGATCGGCGCCCTGGTGTTCCTGGGCTGCCCCTGGAGGGCCATGCTGCGCCTGGCGGGCGGGGACGGCAATGCCATCCTCGGTCTAGCAGGGCTGGTCTTCGGCATCTTCATCGGGACCAGGTTCATCAAGACCGGTTTCAATTTGGGCCGGGAGACGAAGACCTACCCGGCCGTGGGCCTGCTCATGCCGGGGATCATGCTCTTTTTCCTGGTCCTGATGCTCATCTTCCCTCAGGTTTCAGGCGAGCCGAAATCCGGAGTCCTCTTCTACAGCCTCAAAGGCCCCGGGGCCATGCACGCACCGCTCATCGTCTCCCTGCTGGTGGGGCTTGGAGTCGGTTTTCTCGCCCAGCGCAGCCGGTTCTGCACCATGGGAGCCTTCCGGGATCTCATCCTGTTCCGGCAGACCCACCTCTTTGGCGGAGTGATCGCCCTGATCGCTGCGGCTTTCATCGTCAACCTCATCGTGGGCCAATTCAACCCCGGGTTCGTCAGTCAACCCGTCGCCCATAACCTGCATGTCTGGAACTTCATGGGCATGGCCCTGGCAGGACTGGCGTTCGCCCTGGCCGGAGGGTGCCCCGGCCGTCAGCTCTTCATGGCCGGGGAAGGGGACGGCGATGCGGCCGTGTTCGTCTTCGGCATGATCGTCGGGGCCGCCTTTGCCCACAATTTCGGGCTGGCCAGTTCTCCGAAAGGCGTTGGGCCCCACGGAATCGCGGCTGTCTTTCTGGGCCTGGCCGTCTGCCTGGCCATTGGTTTTTTCATGCGCAAGAAGCTGGCCTAAAGGAGAAGTGACATGAGCGACGTGATCGATGCCAGAGGTTTGTCCTGCCCCCAGCCGGTCCTCCTGACCGTGGACAAGATCAAGCAGCTCGGAAAAGGGGAGCTGGCCGTCCTGGTGGACACCCAGGCCTCCAGGGAAAACGTCAGCCGGGCCGCCAGGGGCCAGGGCTGGGAGGTCAAGGAGATCAAGGAGGAAGGGGATGAGTTTCATATTCATCTTGCGAGCACCTAAATGGCCCTGATGAAGCTGTTCAAAAGGAAGTCCCGATCCAGTGACGACCGTTCTCCCTGGGGCAAGGGCATTCTGGTCTTTTCCAATACCAGCGAGGTCATCCGGTCTGAACAGGCGATCAAGGGTGCCGGGTTCGAGATCAGGGTCATGGGGCCGCCGCCTCAAATCCGAAGCGGTTGCGACCTGGTCATTGAGTTCCCGTTGATCGAAGAGCTCAATATTCTGCGGCTTCTCAGAGAGTCGGCCATCCATGTGGAGCAGGTGGTCCCGGTGACAGACCACCTGCTCAAGCCTGTGGACCTCTATTCAGTCAAGGAGCTTGGACACTATCTCATGGTCCGGGCCGCCAACATGAAGATCACGGTGGACACAAGGGATGCCAAGGTCGTCAATATCTCCGGCGGCGGGTGCCCGGATGTCCCCTATCTGGCCAGGGAGATGATCGGCAAGACCCTGGACCGGGCGCCCAGTCCTGCCGATATCGGGCACACCCTGTGCGGGTATGCCCTTCAGCTGGCCTTTGAGGAGGTAAAGAGACAGTGCTTGCCATAGTGGGCACAGTTCCGGAAGAGGATTTTCCCCGGACTCATGGCCGGGCCATGTTCGACGGAACGCGGTTGACGGTCTCCGGCAGGGAGATCGATGTCAACCGGGGGACTCCAGCCCTGCTGGCCACAGCCTGCCGCATGTCCGAGGTGCTCGGCCTGGAGCCGCCTGTGGCCTTTCTGGCCGGGGACATCGGACTGGGGCACGGCAGCAGGGAGCTCTACACGTGGCTGGCAGACCATGTGGCTGACTTCGAGCTGACGACCATGGTCTTTCACTACCTGCAGCCTGATGTGGACGGGCACAGCAAGGTTCTGCTGGCCATTCAGGCCATGGGCAGGCCGCCCAGGCTCGTGGCTGATGCAGGATTCATGTATGCGGCCAAGATGAGCGGGCAGAGCCCGGAATACGAGCTGTTCACCCCGGATGCCGGGGAACTGGCCTTTCTGGCGGACGAGAAAGCCCCGCACCCCTTCTACACCCGCGGCTTTATCCTGGCCGAGGACAACGATGTCCCAGAGCTCGTGGCCATGGCCTACAGGCACGACAATGCAGCCAGGCATCTGCTGGTCAAGGGCAAGGCCGATCTTGTGGCTGACCGAACCGGAGTGCTGTTCACTGTGGATCACCCCCATGTTGAAGCCCTGGAGGCCATGGGCGGAACCGGGGACAGCCTGACCGGGATTGTCAGCTGTTTGATCGAGGCCGGCTTGAGCACCCCGGAAGCGGCCAGACTGGCTGCAGCCGTGAACAGGACCTCCGGGGCCATGGCCGACCCTGACCCCGCCTCCCAGATCCTGGACATCATCCCGCATCTGCCCAAGGCCTATGCGTCTTTGAGGTCTGAGCACAAAGATTCTCAATCCGGCGCAGAGGTGTCATGAACCACGAACATCGAACAGATCCTGAAATAAGTCCCGAGATGACCGTGCTGGACGTGGTCTCCGCCTATCGGGGGACCGAGGCGGTCTTTCAGCGCTACGACCAGAGGGCAGGGGAGTGCATCTGCTGCAACGCCCTGTTCGAAACCCTGCGGGATACGGCCCGCAGGTACGGCCTGGACCTGGAAGACTTGCTGGCCGACTTGAGGTCCGAGGTTGGTCAAGCTTGGTGAGGTCTTTCTCTTTGTCGGAGCCCATGACGAATGCGATACCTGGGTCATGAACAATCGGGACATTGATCCTGATCAGGACCAGGCCGAGATCGTCAGGTGTCCTGAAAATCGTGCGGCACCGGAGGGAAATGAGGTGCCCGCAGACTCGGCCAAGGTCATGGATGACGATCGGCCGCTGCATGAAGTCATCGATCAGCAGACCCTGCGGGAGATCTTTTCAGGCCTGTGTCAGCGGGCACGTTGCATATTTCTTATGAGGACAACGTCTATGCGGATAAGCACCCTTATTCAGGCCTCTTATCGGGAGAGTGGATATGGCGGATGAAACAAAACAACTGCGTTTGACCGAAACCGTGGCCGGGGCCGGGTGAGCCTCCAAGCTGGCTCCAGGGGACCTGGACAGGGCTTTGTGCGGCCTGGTCTTTCCCACGAACGAGCGGGTCCTGGTCGGTCTGGACCGGGCCGATGACGCCGGGGTCTACAAGGTCAGCGATGATCTGGCTCTGATCCAGACCGTTGATTTCTTCACTCCGATCGTTGACGATCCCTACTGGTTCGGCCAGATCGCCGCTGCCAACGCTCTCAGCGACGTCTACGCCATGGGCGGGGTTCCCAAGACCGCCATGAACCTGGTGGGTTTTCCCATCAAGGACATGGATCTTGCCGTACTTCGCCAGATGCTGCAGGGCGGGCTGGACAAGATGGATGAGGCCGGGGTGGTGCTCATTGGCGGGCACAGCGTTGAAGACAAGGAATTGAAATACGGCCTGTCCGTGACCGGATTCGTCCACCCGGAGCGGGTGCTCACCAAGAAAGGCCTGCGCCCCGGGGACAGGCTGGTACTGACCAAGCCCCTGGGCACGGGCATCATCAACACCGTGATCAAGGCCGGCATGGCCTCCGCGGAGCTGGCCGAACGAGTGACCCGGCTTATGGCAGAGCTCAACAGGGGTGCCGCTGAGGTCATGACCCGCTTCGATGTCGGAGCCTGCACCGATGTCACGGGTTTCGGCCTGTTGGGACATCTTTCTGAAATGGTCTGCGGCTCTGGGGCCGGGGTCCGGCTTTTTTCTGAACAGATTCCGGTGATCCCGGAGGCTCTGGAGTTCGCCTCCATGGGGCTCATCCCGGCCGGGGCTTTCAAGAACAGGGAATTCCGGGAGGCCGGGATCAATGTTGCCCAAGCAGTCCAGCAGGCCCTGCAGGACGTGTTGTTTGACCCTCAAACATCGGGTGGATTGCTCATCTGCGTCGCACAGGACCAGACCGAAGCCCTTGTCGCAGGACTCTTCGAGGCGGGGATCGACGAGGCGGCGGTCATCGGCGAGATTGGAGACAATACCGGGGAAACCATCGAGGTGCTTTGATGATGGGTCTGACCATTCCAGATTTTGGCGAACTGCGTCTGAATCATCTGGTTATGGACTACAACGGCACTTTGGCCTGCGACGGCATTCCCATGCCGGGAATCAAGGAGCGCTTTGAAGCGCTCTCCAGGGAGCTTTGCCTGCAGGTCATCACTGCGGACACCTTTGGCCGGGTGCGTGCCGATCTGGAGGGCTGGCCCTGCTCTGTCCAGATCCTCTCCCCGGGAAATCAGGCTGAACAAAAACTGGCCTTTGTCCGGGAACTCGGTACCCAATCCTGCGCCTGCCTGGGCAACGGCCGCAACGACCGGCTCATGCTCGAGGCCGCCGCACTGGGAGTGGCGGTCTTGCTGGATGAAGGTGCCGCCCGGGAGGCTCTGCTGGCCGCGGATGTCGTCACGCCCGGCATCCTGCCGGCCCTTGATCTGCT
>CAZNIP010000026.1:0-33687 GCA_964573115.1 uncultured Desulfohalobiaceae bacterium
CATGGAGATGTTCACGTCCTGGGAGATCTCGGTGGGGATGTCGGCGTTGCGGGGCCGGATGAGGAACTGGTCGCCATTTGAAAGGGTTGTTGACGAACCGGCCGGGCCAACCGTGGCCAGCTTGAGGACCCCGCCGGCCTTTGGAATAACGAGCGCGGCATACTCCTCAGCAGCGACATTCGAGGTTTCATTGCCAGTGGTCCATGACTGTCCTCCGTCAAGGCTGTACGAGTAACGTATTGAGTCGGTCCCATCTCCCAGGTCGATCGTTGCAGATTCGACACCTGAGCTATTCACCCCGCCGTCAATTCGAACCAGGACATTCTGGTCAATGTCGCCTTGGGCAAAAGACTGAACCTCATCTGGATTGGAAATCAGATTCTGAACCTCTGTGCCGTGAATCGTGAACTCAAGTTCCTGGAGTTCATTTGTGCCATTGACAAAACCGATTGAAACTTTCCCTCCAGGCAGTTCAATATACGTTGCCCCATCTGGTGAGGGGTTTTGATTTGATGTCAGGGAATCTGACCATGTGGACCCTTTATCCAGGCTATATTGATACTCAATTTCTCCTCCTCCAGTTGATACTGAATTGACAATTCTCACCCTCATATCGCTATCAAAGCTTCCATCCACTGTTTTTATTTTAAAGTCAAAATTATTGGCATTATTGACTTCGTGGATCTCAATCCCAGAATGATTTGAATCATCACCTTGATAGTAAGCTGCAGGAGATAAATAGAGTCGAGTATCCTCATTGATCATATAACCTGAACTGATTGTGCCTCCGTTGTTATTCTGGGCATGTATATCGATTGATACGCCACCCAGATCTAATCTCAGATTATTTTCTGAAGTCACACTCAAACCAGCCATACTCCAATTCTGGCCTCCGTCAACTGAAAACTCGACATCATGATTTTCATTGAGTTCCTCTGTTCCGGTCACATTGCCAAATCTTACAATAAATGTCTTGGCTTCAAAACCATTGACCCCTTTGACATGTGGAATCACCCTGTCGTCTCCACTCGTCGGATTTTCCTGGTTGCTCAAGACCGTCAACCCTCTAGTATAAGCCGGCTCCTCGGTCCTGTGCCCGGCAAAGATGGACTTGCCCTCGTAGGTCGTGTTGGCCAGGGAGATGAGCTGGTCGAACTGCTGCCTGACCTCTAAGGCTATGGACTTCCTGTTCTCGGCAGTCATGGGGGCGTTGGCCCCCTGGACGGCAAGTTCTTTGATCCGGCTCATGATGTCCTGGACCTGCATCAGGGTGTCGTCGGCCAGCCCCAGCCATCCGGTGGCCGTGTTGATGTTGGTCTGGTACTGCTGATTGGCCTGAATGGAGTCCCGGTAATTCAGGATCCTGGCCATGCCCACCGGGTTGTCCGAGGGCCGGTTGACCTTCTTCTGGGTCGAGGCCTGCAGGGAGAGCTCCTGCAGCCTGGTGGTCGAGTTGTTCAGGTACTTGACGAAATTGTCGTAGAGCATGTTCTGCGAGACGCGCATGTCTGGGCTCCGATGTCAGGACTGCCTCTGGCCGTGCTGACAAGTTGAGGGTCGAGGGTCGAAGGACGCATTTGATCACATTTTGAGCCGCATCAGGGTCTGCATCATCTCCTCAGCCGTGGTGATGAGCTTGGCTGCCGCGGTGTAGGCCTGCTGGTACTTGATGAGGTTGCTCATCTCCTCGTCCAGGTTGACCCCGGAGACCTCCTTCTGCCGCTCGTCCAGGTCGTCGGCCAGGGTCTTGAAGAAATCGGCGTTGTACTGGGCCTCGGCTGTCCTGGAACCCACCGTGGCCGTCAGGGAGCTGTAGTACTCCTGCAGGGTCTGGGTGGTCGTACCCTCGCTCTTGGTGGTCAGCTCGACCTCGGAATACTGCAGGTCGGCGATGTTCAGAGCCGTGGTGTTGTCGCCCTGGTTGACCTCGCCGGCCCCGTTGACATGCCCGGCGTTGATGAGGTTGAGGTTATTGTTGACTGAGCTGTTGAGGGCGATGTCCTCACTGTCTGAACCCTGGAAATAGGTGTTCACGCCAAGAGCGGCCAGCACGCCCGTGCTGTCGTGACCGATGGCGAATTCCTGTCCAGGGTCGGCGCTTAACTGGAGAGAACCATTCACAACAGAAGCTGTAAGATCCAAATTCAAAATTGGATCGTTGATACGATCTCTCAAGTCGTCGAGTGAATCATTTGTAGGATCAAAAGTCACATGAACCGGACTTCCACCGTCGAGTTCTCCCGTGTTCTCATCATAAACATAAAATGAGATACTGCCTGATTGTAATTTGTCTTGATAAGCCAAACCCGAGCTCAGTGTATCAAAGGCGACACCGCTGTTGTCCGCCTGATAGGTCCCGGTGACCTCGGTCAGCTTCTCCAGTCCGGCCCCCTGGGAGTGAGCCCGGTTGACCTCCCAGATGAGACCCTTGGCAAAGGCATCCAGCTTTTCCCGGTACTCCCCGATGGCCGCGTCCCGGAACATGAACTCCCCGGCCAGGGTCCCCCCGACCACCCTGCGCTCGTTGTCCTGGCCATTGGACCGGACCATGGGAGTGATGTTCATCTTGGAGGAGGTGTTCTCGTACCAGTAGAGGCCGCTCTTGGGGACGACGGTGAAAGAATCGCCAACTTCCAGGTTCTGAGCAGGTGCTGTGCCACTGTCGCCAGGCATTCCGAACCACACCTTGACGTCGCTAATAGGCACTGTGACCTTGGCATTTGCATCTTCAGCTGAGAGTGTCAGATCATTGCCGTCCTCGTCCTTGAGCCAGGTCTGTCCGCCGTCGATGGACACCCTCAGCTCAGCCGCTCCAGCACCCCCCACGGAGCCCCCACTGGTCACCTCAAAGGTGTACTCATACTCCGAGCCCCCCTCAAAACAGATCTCTCCATCAAAACTCGAGCCTGCGGTCAGGGACTGATAGGCCTGGGGGCCCTCCTGGGCAATGCGGTAGCGTTCAGGTCCGTCCACCAGGGTGTGCCCGGCCTTGGTGGTGACGATGAGGTCCCCGAGCCCGTTGTCGATGACCTTGGTGTCCATCTTTGTCGACAGTTCCCGAATCAGCCTGTTGCGGTCGTCCAGGAGCTTGTTGGGATTGTTCTGGCCTTCCAGGGTGTTGGCCGTGATCTTGACATTCAGGTCCGCGATCTGCCCCAGAATGTCATTGACCTCGCTCACGTCCTGACGGATGAAGTCGTCCATCTGGCGCTGCAGGCGGGTCATGTCCTGGTCGGCAATGTGAATGGTGTTCAAGAGATTCTGGGTCTGCCCGAGCAGGGCCGTTCTGGTGCTCTCATCTTCGGGGCGCTGGGCCACGTCCTGCCACAGGGACCAGAACTTGGACAGGGCCTTGTTCAGGCCGGACTCGTCCGAGTCGTTGAAGACCGACTCCACGGTCTTCAGGTTTTCAGACAGGGTCTCCCAGCGCTTCTGATCCGAGAGCTTGCTCGTGTATTGCGTTTCGATGAACTCGTTGAAATGCCTGATGACTTCTGTGGCCCGAACCCCTGTTCCCAGCTGTCCCGGGGCGTAATTGATGGAAGGGGCCTCCTCGAGGAGGACCTCCCGCCTGCTGTAGCCTTCGGTGTTCACATTGGCGATGTTGTTGCCCGTGGTCTCGATCGCCGACTGGGAGCTGAACAGGGCCCAGCGGCCAATGTTCAGGACCGAGCTGATACCGCCCATCAGAACCTCCCCTGGAGCAGTCTCGGTTCAGTGGCGTCATCGGCAAATCGTCCCTTCCGGCTGTAGACCTCTTCATTTCGAGGCTTGATCTGGTCATGCATGAAGCTGAGCATGTCCTGACTCTGGTTGACCAGGGCCATGACCAGATCCGCGTTCACCGTGGCCTGCCTGGAACACTGCTTTTCGAGCTCCTCGATCTCCTGGAGCAGAGCCTCCAATTGCGGACGCTGGGCATGCCTGGCAAGACATTGACGCAGCCCTTCGTTCTCGAACCTGGTCTGGCCGAGACGGGTCCCGAGGTCATCTCGTTCCTTGAGCAACTGTCGGATGAGCTCCTGCACGGACAACTCCATGTCCGCAAGTCCAGACTTGTCCCTGGCGGTCAGAATGGCAAACTCCTCCACCAGCAAAATGGCCAGGGCCTTGAGCCCTTCCCGCTGTCTTGTCAGGCTCTCAAACACGACGTTTTGATCCATGACCACCTCCAGGTTGTACACCACATGACAGCCTTGGCTGCTGACGGCTTTTTCGGCTGAAATCTGAAAATCTTGATATCACTCCAGAGACGTGTCCTGCTGTTCATGCCTATCCGGCTGGTTGGCCCCGTCATTCATGCGGAGGCCGGAATCCAGGCCTGCGCTGGATCCCGGATCACGTCCGGGATGACAGTACAGAGGAGAATGAACCGTCGCTGGAATGAGACGGTTCTGTCCAGACGAGCTCGTGGCTCCTGTGAAGAATCAGCGCAGCCGGAGGTGCCCTGATTCAGGCCTTTTTCCCGATCTGCAGCCCGGCCAGGATGCGGCGCTGAATGTGCATCGGGTCCCAGGCCATCTGGCCCTGTCTGAGTTCAAAGTGCAGGTGGGGTCCGGTGGACCGTCCTGTACTCCCGGACCTGGCGATCTCCTGTCCCGGATCCACAATGTCCCCATTCCGGGCCAGGTTTTCCCTGTTGTGGCCGTAGTAGCTCTGCCAGCCGTTGGCGTGCTCAACAATGACCAGGTTCCCATAGCCCTGCCTGGTCCCGGAGAAGACGACCTTTCCCGGCCAGCAGGCCTTGACCGGTGTGCCGGGCTCAACTGCGATGTCGATTCCGCTGTGCCAGGCCTGTTCTCCAGAAAACGGATCCGTTCGCCATCCAAATCCAGAGCTGATCTCTCCCTGGACCGGCATGGACATGTGCCGGAGCTCTGTCGAAGACCATGCCCCCTGAACCGCGTCATCCTGGAGGCCTTTGGTCTCCCCGTGAGGTCCATTGTTCATCCCGGTCACCGGAGCCTGGCGCTTTTCGATTTCAGCAGCCAGAGACTCCACCTGATGCATGATCTCAGGTGATGCGGCTCGTCTGCTGACAAGGCTCTGTCCTGCCCCAGGTTCACGCTCCAATTCAAGCGGAACTGGTTCGTCCTGCCCGGTTTGAACATGTGTGCTGCTGGCTTCGAGACGGCTCTGAAGCTGCTGCAGCAGAACCTCGCTCAGACCTATTCCTCCGTTTTGCGACATTTCCCGGGCAAAGGCCTGATCGAACATGGACATGTACTGTTCTTCCGCCTTGCTGTGCAGGAGCGAGCTCTTGGGTACGGTCTTGCGCATGTTGGACCACAGCTTTTGAATGAACAGGGATTCAAACTCCTGGCAGGCCTTTTTCAGCTCCTGCCTGTCGCCTGATCCCTGCCTCTCTCGCAGAGTCTGCTCCATGCGCTTGAGCTCCGCCTGCTGCCCCATGGCCTCAATTTTCGCCTGGAGCGGATTCAGTCCGGAAACTGACATCAGAGCACCTCCAGCTCAGCGTGCAGGGCCCCGGCAGACTTCAAGGTGCGCAAGATCGAAATCAGATCCCGCGGCGTGGCCCCGATGGCGTTCAAGCCGTCCACAAGCTCCTGCAGCCTGGCGCCGCGCATCATGGTCAACCTGTTTTCCTGCTCGGTGATTTCAACATTGGTCCTGGGGACAACAACTGTCTCTCCTGCACTGAAAGGGGCCGGCTGCGAAACCTGAGGCTCTTCCTGAACCACGACCTGGAGGTTCCCCTGAGCAACAGCGACCGGGGACAGCCTGACATTGCTTCCCAGAACGATGGTCCCTGTTTTCTCATCCACGACAACCCTGGCCCTCTGATCCGGGCGGACCTGAATGTTCTCCAGAGAAGCCATGAGAGGGACCAGGCGCCCCTGGTATTGTCGGGGTATTTGCAGCTCAATGGTGGCGATGTCGTCGGCTCTGGCATACTCCCCCCCCAGAGACCTGTTCAGGCTCTGGACGACCCTCTCGGTGGTCGAAAAATCCCGAACATCGAGATTGACCGTGATCTGGTCCTGCCTGTTGAACTGAAACGTGACCGGCCTCTCAACCACCGCCCCTCCAGGAACCTTGCCCACGGTGGTAAAGTTTTTGGCGGCTGCCGCAGCCTGGCCACCTGCCGAGACCCCCCCCAGGGCCAGCGGGCCCTGAGCCAGGGCATAGACCTTGCCGTCAACCCCCTTCAAGGGGGTCATGAGCAGAACCCCTCCGAGCAAACTTTCTGCATCGCCCACTGACGAGACCGTGGCGTCCAATGTGGCTCCGGGCCTGGCTGAGACCGGCATCTCGGCCGTGACCATGACCGCAGCCACATTCTCTGGCCTGATGTCGTCCTTGTTGACCCTGACCCCCATATTCTCGAGCATGTTGGCGATGGACTGGACTGTGAACTCCGAACCCCGCTGATCGCCTGTGCCGGAGAGCCCGACCACCAGGCCATAGCCCACGAGCTGGTTGGCCCTGACCCCGCTGAAGGTGGCGATGTCCTTGAGTCTGACAGCCCCGGCCCAATCCGGAACCAGCAGGACACTTCCCATCAGGAGCAGGAGCACCGTTCTGGTCACTCGTTTCAAAGTCATGGTCTGCATCGCTCCTCGTCAAAAAGGCCAGACGTTGTTCAGCATGCGGGTCATCCAGCCCGGACGCTGGGTGTCTGCCAGGATACCCTGGCCATAGTACTCGATCTTGGCATCAGCGAGTTGGTTGGAGCTGATCGAGTTTTCCGGACCGATGTCCCTGGCCCGGATCAGTCCGCTGACGGCAATGATCTGATTCTCCCCATTGACCCGGACCTCTCGGACTCCCCGGACCTGCATGAGGCCATTCGGCAGGACCCTGACCACTCGGGCGGCCACTGTTGCCGTCACCTGGGTCTGAAGGGTGGTCTCCCCTTCTCCTTCGAACTGGTTGGTCGCCCCCGCCTTGACCAGTGGCGTCTCCCCCAGTTCCCCGGGAAGTCCAGGAAACTGGGTCTTGCCGAAAAAGTTGCTGATCCCGAAGTCCAGGCTGGACTCCCTGTCAGCTGTGGTCTCGGACTCGCTGGTGGCCTCTGACATTTCAACGATGTTCACCAGGACGATGTCTCCGACCCTGGTGGCCCGGTTGTCTGCGAACAGGTAATCGGCCCGGTCAGGCTGAAAGAGCGAGCCGGGGTTGGCCACCGGATCGATCTTCTCCGGTGATGGAGGGCCCAGATCCGGGATGGCCGTGCTCTTTTCATGCACAGGGGCGCAGCCGCTCATGAGCATCACGGCGACCCAGCACAGGGTCACGGCCAGGCACAATGGACGGATGTCCATCGCCACGATCCTGGAGAGGCCTGTTTTGAACTTGGCATGTGGTGCGTGCATGTCTTCCCTTTATCAGTTGACGATCACTGTCCTGCTGCTCTCCACTCTGGCCAGAACCTCCTGGCGGCTCTGCAGATTTCTGACCTTGACCGTGTCACCGATATTGGCGTCCTCGAGAACCTTTGCCGGGACTCGAAGCCTGATGGAACGGCCTTTGAAGAAGAGCGTGACCTCATCACCCCGGGCCACTGCGGGCAGAGGCTCGAGGGTCCTGGCATAGAGGACCTGACCGGTTCCTACAGTCCTCTTCATTCTCCACGGTCCGCCGCGCCCGCTCCAGATCTCGTAGGGCAGGTAGGCCAGGTTCTTCTTTTCGAACCGAACAGCTTCATGGGTCAGGGTCTCCAGTCTCTTCAGGGGGCGTGCCGCACAGGGAACCGTTTTCCAGAGATCGATGAACACGCTGGCCGAGAGTTTTCTGGATGTCTGCCCTCTGACATCGACGACTTCAAGGGTCAGCGAGTTCTGTCCCGGCTCAAGCTCCGAGGACATGACACACCGGATCGACGTCTCCTCCCGATTGAAGAAGACGTGGTCCGGCAGCCTCATGTTCCTGATGCGAACCTCGCCATCCCAGGAGCTGACCTTCTGCTGCAGTGAGGACCGGACGACTCCGGCGATGTGATCCTCATCCGCTACCCGCCCCTGACGCTGGACAACGAGCTGGCCGGGAAGGATGCAGTAGTGGGCCAGTGATCCGACATACTGCCCGAGCAGCTCCCTGAGCCTGGACTTGGGGATTGTCTGGCGCTGGCCCTGCCCAGGCGACGTCCAGAGTCTGGTTTCCTTCAAGGATCGCCACTCGTTTTGGGACATGGACTGCAGAGGTTCTGCGATCTCGCTGAAGACCACCCTTTCCCCCTGGGCCACGGCCACGTTGCTGACCTGGATCATCCAGCCGTCGTCGGCCTGCAGGGGGGATGGCAGCGCTGCCAGCAGACAGCAGACCACCGGCAGGACCATGAGCAGAGAAGCCGTTTTCGAAAGCATCTTAACGGACCAGTTGGTTTGCGGTCTGGAGCATCTGATCCGAGGTCGTGATGGCCTTCGAGTTGGTCTCAAATGCCCTCTGGGCCACGATCATGTTGACCATCTCCTCCACGATCTCCACATTGGACATCTCCAGGAACCCCTGGGTCAGCTGACCCGCGTTGTCTGTTCCAGGTATGGATTCCTGGGCTGCCCCTGAGGCTTCGGTCTCCAGGTAGAGATTCCCGCCGACGCTGTTCAGACCGGCCGCGTTGGCAAAGAGGTAGACCGGGATGTCCGCCCCGGCCAGCTCGTTGCCGTTGGAGTCAAGCGCGGCGATGTGACCGTCGCTGGAGATGACGATGTTCTCCGCCTCCTGAGGGACATTGAAGGCCGGCTGCAGAGGGTAGCCTTTGGAGGTCATGAGCTGCCCGTTCTCGTCCAGCTTGAAGCTCCCGGCCCGGGTGTAGGCTGTCTGACCGTTCATATCCACCTGGAAGAAGCCCTCCCCCTCGATGGAAACATCGAGGGGATTGCCGGTGTTTTGAAAATCTCCCTGCTTGAAGAACTTGTGCACCGTGGTCGGCCGGACCCCCATGCCAACCTGAAGGCCTGTCGGGGCCCGGTTTCCGCCCTGATTCTGGTTTCCGGCGATGTTCAGGGTCTGATACATGAGATCCTCGAACTCTGCCCGGCTTCTCTTGAAGGACAGCGTGTTCACGTTGGCCAGATTGTTGGAGATGGTATCGATGTTCAGCTGCTGGGCGACCATGCCCGAAGCAGCCGTCCACAGGGATCGCATCATGGCGGATTGCCTCCTTAGCTTGGATTTCCGAGTTTGTTGATCATCTGGGTATCCTGATCATTGGAGCTGGACATGATCTTCTGACAGGCCTCGAAGGTCCTCATGGTCTCGATCATGCGCACCATCTCCACCACAGCATTCACGTTGGACTGTTCCAGGGCTCCCTGAACCACTTCAGCCTCGTTGGCCGCAATTTCCCTGGCATCGCTCTCTTTCGGGAGCTGATAGAGATTGTCCCCGACTTTCTTCAGGGCGTTCAAATCACTGACAGTGGATACAGAGATTTGACCCACGACCTGGCCGTTGACCGCAAGGTCCCCTCCAGGTGTGATGGAAATGGCCCCCGGCGAGGGGACCTGCACCGGCCCGCTGGTCCCCATGAGCGCATGACCGTGGCTGTTGACGAGGCCACCCTGTGCCGAGAGGGAGAACTGCCCGTTTCGGGTGAAACGCTCCCCCTCAGGGGTCTGAACCTTGAAGAACCCCTCGCCCATGACGGCCAGATCCAGGGCGTTGCCTGTCTGTTTGAGCGTCCCCTGCTGAAAGGCGGTCCTGGACTCGCTGATCCTGGGCTGGGTCATCTGGTCCGCCTCCGGCCAGATCACCCCGCCGCGAAGGCCCTGATTGGGATCGACAAAATCATGGGCATAGTGATGAAGAACCTGCTCAAAAGCCAGGGCCTCTTTTTTAAAGCCCGCAGTGTTCACGTTGGCCAGGTTGTTGGAGATGATGTTCAGCCGATGTTCTTGATTCAGAGCTCCGAAAAGGGCATTGTAGACGCTGTCCTGCATGGGAACGAACCTCCTGTGCCAGGATCTTTGCAATTTCAAGACCAAGACAAAACCGCCCAGGTTCTGGACCGGCAGGCTCTTGACAAGACCCTTTGCCCATGGCATAGAAGATTCTTTCGAGCGGGTGTAGCTCAGTTGGTAGAGTACAAGCTTCCCAAGCTTGGTGTCGCGGGTTCGAATCCCGTCACCCGCTCCACTCCTAAGGTACGAAAAGGTAGTGTTTGTAGGGGTGGGCCCAACGGTCCACCTTTTTTTTGATGTCCAAGGCCATATGACACAGGAATCGCTGCACGCCAGGCTTCTGGAACTCATCGAACCCGTTGCCTCGTCAATGGGCTTGTCCATCTGGGGTCTTCAGACCCCGCCGGCGCACAAGGGAGGGGTGCTCCGAATCTATGTGGACTCCGGGAAGGGAGTCACCATCGACGACTGCGCGGAGCTGAGCAGGCATGTGAACGTTCTTTTGGACGTTGAAGACCCCATGCCGGGTCCCTATACCCTGGAGGTCTCGTCTCCAGGGCTTGAAAGGCCTTTTTTCACCTTTGAACAGCTGAGGCCCTATGTGGGCAGACTCCTGCTCGTCAATCTCAGGACTCCGCTTCAGAACAGCAAAAAATGGAAAGGGAAGCTGCTCAGACTTGAAGACCACGAGCTCATTCTGCAAACCGAAACACAAGAGGTTCACATTCCCTGGAACCAGGTGCACAAGGCCCGCCTTGTCTATGAAAAGGACTCAACCCCATGAGTGCGCAGCCTGCAGGGAAGACATTGGAGGCCGACCATGAGTCTTGAACTGAAAAAGTCTATAGACCACATCAGCAAGGAGCGGAGAATCGACAGAGACGTGCTTGTCGACACGCTTGAAGAGGCAGTCCGGGCCGCTGTCAATAAAAAATTCCAGAACAAGCTGGATATTGAGGTCAATTTCAACGAGGACACTGGCGATATCGAAGTCTACCAGTTCAAGGTCGTCCTGGAGGACATCGAGGATCCGTCCACGGAAATCAATCTGGAGGAGGCCCTCAAGATCGACCCCAATGTCGAGCTGGAAGACGAGCTCGGCTTCAAGCTCCAGGTGGAGAATCTGGGACGAATCGCTGCCCAGTCGGCCAAGCAGGTCATCATCCAGAGAATGCGGGATGCAGAGCAGGAAATCATCTACGAAGAGTACATCGACCGCAAAGGCGAAATCATCAGCGGCACCATCCAGCGCAGGGACCGGGCCGGATGGATCATCAACCTGGGCAGGACAGAAGCCATCCTGCCAAAGGAAGAGCAGGTCCCCAAAGAGCACTACCGCCGCGGAGACAGGATCCAGGGCTACATCATCGACGTGCGCAAGGAGGGGAGAGGGCCGCAGATCGTGCTTTCCCGATCCCACCCCGACTTCATGGAGGCCCTGTTCAGGATCGAAGTTCCGGAAATCAGCGATGGGACCATCAAAGTCATGGGCATTGCCCGGGATCCGGGCTTCAGAGCCAAGGTCGCCCTGCTCTCCCATGACCGGGACGTTGATCCGGTCGGAGCCTGTGTGGGCGTCCGAGGGTCCCGAATCAACAAGGTGGTCCAGGAGTTCAAGGGAGAAAAGATCGACATCGTCCTCTGGAACCCTGACATCACCACCTACGCGGTGAATGCCCTTTCGCCGGCCCGAATTTCCAGCATCACTGTGGACGAGGAGGACAAGGCTCTGGAAGTCGTTGTCCCCGACAATCAGTATCACCTGGCCATCGGGCGCAAGGGCCAGAACGTCAAGCTGGCCAGCAAGCTCCTTGGTTGGCATATCGACATCATCAGTGAGAGCCGCTATGGGGAGTCCAGCTCCAGCAGGCAGGAAATCGAACAGATCAGCCACGTCACCGGGGTCTCTGCCGACAAGTTCATCTCTGCCGGCTTCACCTCGCTGCAGGATCTCTACCATGCCAGCGATATGGAACTGGAAGCCATCGAAGGCATCAACGCTGAAAAAATTTCCGACCTCCGGTCTGCACTCAACCTGTTGGGGACCTATGACAGTGACACCGAGCTTTCTGAGCAGGACAGCGACTCCGAGCCTCACGATCAGAAAAGCGGCACTGAGCTTCCCGAGCAGGACAGCGACTCCGAGCTTCCCGAGCAGGAAAGCGGCACCGAGGATGAATGACCGGTATGATTCTTCGAGGTCGGGACACGTCTGAAGTCGGTCGCCCTTCCCGGTTTGATGACTTCTCGCATGAACAACGCAACGGCCTGAGACAGATCACAGTTCATGAACAGCAGGCACACCCCGATTCGAATGTGCATCGTCTGTCGCAGGCGGCTCAGCAAAAATGAACTCAATCGTTATGTATGTACACGCACATCTGCAGGGGAAGTCACGCTTCGATCCGACCCGCAACAGCATCTGCCCGGTCGGGGATTCTATGTCTGCTCACACAGTGAGTGTCAAAAGAGGTTCTTCACTCTCCGGGGATGGCCGAAGAAGTGCAGGGGGTAAAGAATGACAACAACAATGCGCGTCCGAGAACTCTCAGCCGAACTCGGCATATCCAACAAGGAGCTCATTCAGCTCCTGAGAGACGAAGACATCCAAGTCAAAAGCCACATGAGCGGACTGACTGACGAAGAGGTGCAGATGGCTCGGTCCAGGATGCACGACAAGTCTGAGAACGCTCCTTCCAAAGACACCCTCACCCCTTCAGGGGTGATCGTCCGACGCCGGAAGAGGGTCAAAAAGCCGGAGGAGGCTCCGGAAGCCGCTTCGCCAGCCGCAGAACAGACTCCCGAAGCTCCTGAAGCGCCCGCCCCCCTGGAGAAGGAAGCCGAAGAGCCGTCAGAGCCTGTTGAGGCGGCACCTGAAGCTGAAACGCCCCATGAAGTTGAGGCCCCCCCGGCAGAGGGCCCTGAAGCAGAGGGCGAGCCTGAAGCCGCTGAGCAGGAAGAGGCTCCTGATGAATCCAGGGCCAGGGGCAAAAGGAAAAAGAAGACCAGGAAAAAAAAGGACGCTCCTCCAAGTGTCACGGTGATTTCCCGCCCTGAAACTCCGGTGGAACCAGCCCCCACAACGGCACGGCCTGCAGGCCCGGCTCCTGAAGCGGCGCAGGGTGACAAGCAGGCAGAGGCGGCAAAGAAAAAGAAGAAAAAAGACCGGCGGACTGTTGATGTCTCCGGGCTGTACAACGAGTCCGAGGCTCGAAAGACCAAGGTCGACTGGAAGAAGAAAAAGACGACTGACATCAAGGACAAGACCGGCGGCAAGTCAGCCAGGGGCAAAAAAAGGCGCGGGCAGGAACCTGCTGCGCCCCCTGAACAGCAGCCCGGCACGCAGCCGCTCAAAGCAACCAAGCGAAAAATCAGGATGGAAGAGGCCATCAGGGTTTCTGACCTGGCTCACGAGATGGGCATCAAGGCCCAGGAGATCATCAAAGACCTTCTCAATCTCGGGGTCATGGCCACGATCAACCAGTCCCTGGATGTGGACACGGCAACGCTTGTGGCTGCTGATTTTGGCTATGAAGTCGAGAAAGTGGGATTTTCCGAGGAGCAGTTCATTCTGCCCCAGAAAGAGGACCTGCCTGAAGAACAGCGTCCAAGGTCACCGGTGGTGACGATCATGGGGCACGTGGATCACGGAAAGACCTCCCTCCTCGACGCCATCCGGAAATCCAAGATCGCCTCAGGCGAAGCCGGAGGAATCACCCAGCATATCGGCGCCTACTTCGTCCAGACTGAGGGCGGTTCCATCGTCTTCCTGGACACCCCGGGACACGAAGCCTTTACAGAAATGCGTTCCCGCGGGGCTCAGGTCACCGACCTGGTCATCCTGATCGTGGCTGCTGACGACGGGGTCATGGACCAGACCAAGGAAGCCATCAGCCACGCCAAGGCGGCCCAGGTCCCGATCATTGTGGCCGTGAACAAGATCGACAAGGACAATGCCGACGCTGAACGGGTCAAGCGTGAACTGGCCGAGCAGGGCCTGGTCCCGGAAGAATGGGGCGGAGACACCATGTTCGCCTACATCTCAGCCAAACAGCGGATCGGGCTCGATGAGCTCCTGGAATCCATCCTGCTGCAGGCCGAGGTTCTGGAGCTCAAGGCCAACCCCGACAAGCGGGCCAGGGGACATATTGTGGAGGCCAAGCTCGACAAGGGCAGGGGGCCGGTTGGGACCGTCCTCATTCAGGAGGGGACCATCCACACTGGCGATCCTTTTGTCTGCGGCCTCTTCCACGGCAAGGTCCGGGCCCTGTTCGACGATCTCGGCCGGAAGATCGACGAGGCAGGTCCGGCCACACCGTTGGAGATTCAGGGTTTTGAGGGTGTACCCAATGCCGGTGACGAGTTCGTCGCTGTTGAAAACGACAAGGTCGCCAAGAGGATTGCCGAGACCAGACAGACCAAACACCGTGAGCGGGAACTGGCCAAGGAGACCAAGGTCACCCTGGAAAGCTTCTTTGCGGCCAGGGCCGAGGAAGAGGCCAAGGTGCTCAACCTCATCCTCAAGGCGGATGTTCAGGGCTCCCTGGAAGCCATCCAGGATTCTGTCCAGAAGCTGGCCACTCAGGAAGTCAAGATCGACCTCATCCATGGAGGCATCGGAGCCATCACCGAATCCGACGTCAAGCTGGCCGCAGCCTCCTCTGCAGTCATCATCGGCTTCAACGTCCGGCCCACCTCCAAGGTCAAGGACATTGCCGAGGATGAAGGGGTGGATATCCGCTTCTACAATGTCATCTACCAGCTGGTGAGCGACGTCAAAGAGGCCATGGCCGGCATGCTGGCCCCGGTCACCCGGGAGGTCTATCTCGGCCAGGCCGAAGTCAGGGAAACCTTCAATGTGCCCAAGTTCGGGACCATTGCCGGCTGCTTCGTCCTTGACGGCAAGCTGAAACGCAACGCCATGGTTCGCCTGTTGCGGGAAGGCGTGGTCATCACCTCTTCAAAGCTGGGCTCCTTGAAGCGCTTCAAGGACGATGTCAAGGAAGTGGCCAAGGATTACGAATGCGGGGCCGGTCTGGACAACTACAACGACATCAAGATCGGAGACATCATCGAGGCCTATGAAGAGGTCCAGGAAAAAGCCACTCTGGAGTGACCCCGTGGCTCGAAAGGGCCAGGAGCCTCGCCGAACCATGAACCCCTTGATGAGATTCACTGACTGGTCATGATCATTGGCACCCTGACAGTCGACTTTCGACTGCACGGCATCGTTTCCCGAAAACAGAAGAGGAGCTTTGCCGCCAGTCTGAAACAGAAACTCAGAAACAAATTCAATGTCTCTGTCGCCGAAATCGATGGACTGGAAAGCCTGCATCGCATGACCCTGGCGGTGGTCACTGTCTCGAATGAGACCAAGAGAGTCCAGAGCCTGATCAACAAGGCCCAGTCCATGATTGAAGCCTGCAGCACCGAAGAGATCACCTCTGTCGAGGTGGAGCTCTTCGGCGCCTGAGACCACCGATGACCAGATGCTTCATCTGTCTCAACGGAAGGACGCACCATGCGCAGAGCCTCCAGCACCCGGGCCCACAAGCTCGAGGAGATGATCATGCACGAACTCGGCCGGATCCTGGTCGAAGAGGTGCAGGATCCGCGAATCGAGTGGATCACCATCAGCGGGGTCCGTTTGAACAAAGACCTGACCATAGCCGAAGTCCTGTACACACACAGCGGAGCAGAGATGAAGAGGGAAGACTCATCCGCAGCCCTGGAGGCAGCCCAGGGGTTCTTCCGCTCCCAATTGGGTTCCAGGCTCAAGCTTCGCCACGTCCCCGAGCTGCGATTCAAATGGGATGAATACCTCGAAGAGATGATCCATGACGCCCCGCGAAGAGATCCGTGACCTCATCACCCGCAACAGCTCGTTCCTCGTGCTCTCCCATGAAAATCCTGATGGCGACGCCATCGGGGCCATGGCCGGTCTTGGATTCATGCTCAAGGCCCTGGGAAAATCAGTCACGCTGTGCAACATCTCTGGACTCCCCCAGAGGTTTGCCTGGCTGGACCTCCCCGGCCCGATCCAGACCTCTCTCCCGGAACAGGGCGAACAATGGGCTTTTGCTCTGGACTGCGGCGATGAAAGACGACTGGGAGAGCCGTTCGAGCACGCCCTGAACCTTGGGCGCACGGTGAACATCGACCATCATGTCGGGAACCCCGGCTTCGGATCCGTCAACTGGGTGGATCCGGGCCGCTCCTCTGTCGGCGAGATGGTCGGCCTTCTGACACAGGATCTCGGCGTATCCCTGAACGGCGCCCTTGGAGAGGCCCTGTATCTGGCCATGGTCACCGACACCGGCTCCTTCAGCTACAGCAACACCAGGCCAGAGACACTCTCTCTGGCCGCCCGGATCATCGAACAGGGCCTCGATCTGGATTCCTTCAATGCCCGGATGCTCAGGCAGTGGTCCCTGGACAAGGTCCACCTGCACGGTCTGGCTATGGAAGGGGCCGCGGTCCATGACCGGGGTCGAATAGGGGTCATCAAGGTTTCAGCAGCTTTGCTGGACAGGACCGGGACAAAGCCCGAAGATTGCGAAGGGCTGGTCAATTATGTCCGCAAGGTGCACGGCGTGGTCATCGCTGTCAGCCTGAGGCAGGACAACGACTGCATCAAGTTCAGCCTGCGCTCCTGGGGAGAAATCGATGTCCGCTCCATCGCTGCCAGCTTTGACGGCGGGGGCCACAGAAACGCAGCCGGGGGGAGCATCAGGGCGTCCCTTGACGAAGCCGAAAGGCTTCTGGTTCAGCAAGCGTCCCTTTGTTTTTCTGAATCCCACTTGCTTCAGGACAGGGCAGTCAATGAGGCTTGATCAGGAGGGCTGGAAGAACGGCTCCTGTGAAGGTCGGGTGCTGCTCCGTGACGATGCGCGGACATGAAACAGCAGCACGGCGTTCTCGTCCTCGACAAACCAAGGGGCCCAAGCTCGACCCAGTGCCTGGAGCGGATCAAAAAGCGGCTCAAGCAGAAAAAGATCGGCCACGCCGGGACCCTTGACCCTCTTGCCCAGGGCGTGCTCGTCGTGCTTCTGGGACAGGGCACGAAGCTGGCTTCCTTTCTTGAGGCCGGACACAAGACCTACAGAGGATCGCTGCGACTGGGACTTGAAACCGATACGTACGACATCGAGGGCCAGGTTCTCCGTGAGCGTTCCTGTGACCATGTCCAGCCAGAGCTGGTCAAAGAATGCATCCACTCCTGGACGGAGTTGACCGAACAGCAGATTCCGCCCTTTTCCGCTGCAAAACACAAAGGCAAGCCGCTTTATGCCCTGAAGCGTTCCGGGCAGGCGGTCCCGACAAAAACAAAAGCCGTCACTATTGACCAAGCTGAACTCTTGAACGTACAGTTACCGGATGTTTCCTTTCGGGTGTCGTGCTCGAAGGGAACCTATATACGCTCCCTGGCCCACAGCCTGGGGATGCGCCTCTCTTGCGGCGCAGTGCTCACTGACCTTGTTCGCGAATCGAGTCAGCCATTCACCCTGGAACAGGCCCATCAGCTCTCTGAGGTCCTCGACGACCCGGACGGCCTGACCAGGAGAATCGTCCCGCTGGCTGAAAGCCTTCCGCACTGGCCCCGGCTCAGGCTGAGCCCGGAACAGGTCTCCATGGTCCAGAACGGAGCCCAGCTCCGGGTGGACCAGGTGGAAGGGACTCCCGCCACGCAGGACGAAGGGGTCGCTCTCTTTGTGACCTCAGAGGGCAGTCCTGTCGCTCTGGTTCAGGCCAGGCACACAGACTCATCCCTCTGCTGGTCGATATTGAGAGGGCTCTGGCTCCCCGGCGGAGAACTGGTCGGCAGCACCAGCGCCGAAGACACCATGTAAAACGACAACATTCCAAGGAGGAGAGCTGTGGTATTATCTGTCGACGCCAAAAAAGGCATCATCGAGGAATTCAAGCAGCACGACAACGACACCGGGTCGCCCGAAGTCCAGGTGGCCCTGCTCACAAAGCGGATCACCTACCTCACCGACCATTTCAAGGAGCACAAGCACGACTACCATTCCAGGAACGGCCTGCTCAAACTGGTCGGGCAGCGGAGAAAGCTTCTGAACTATCTGCGCCGCAAGGATGTCAACCGCTATCGGGAGCTCATCAGTCGGCTCAATCTGCGCAAGTAATCGAATCTGTGGTCAGGGGCACCCGAACCGGTGCCCCTGACCACAGTGGCCTTGAAAGGCCTTTATCACACCCTGACCCGCCTAAGGAGCTTCATCATAACATGAACAATCCATTCAACAGCACACGGCTGACCACGCACATCGGTGACAACGACTACATCCTCGAAACCGGCCGGATGGCCAATCAGGCCGACGGGAGCGTCTGGGTCCAGAGCGGCGACACGGTGGTCCTGGTCACTGCAGTCACGCAACCCCTGGAGCGAGACATCAACTTCATGCCCCTGGTGGTTGACTACCAGGAAATGTCCTATGCCTCGGGCCGTATTCCCGGCAGCTACTTCCGGAGGGAAATCGGCCGGCCCAGCGAAAGGGAGACCCTGGTCTCAAGGCTGACCGACCGCTGCCTCCGCCCCCTCTTTCCTGACGGCTTTCAGCAGGAAGTCCAGATCATCGCCACTGTGCTCTCGGCAGACAAAAACAACGACCCTGATGTCCTGGCCATGACCGGGGCCTCAGCAGCCCTGCACGCTTCAAAGATCCCTTTTCTCGGCCCCATTGCCGGGGGGCGAATCGCACACGTTGAGGGTCACTTCATTCTCAATCCCACTGAGGAGGAGCTGGAACAGAGCGACATCAACCTCATCCTGGCTGCCTCGAAAGAGGCCGTGGTCATGGTTGAGGGTGGCGCCCAGTTCGCTTCTGAAGAGTTGATCTCTGAGGCCCTGGCCTGGGGTCATGAACAGCTCAAGCCCCTGGTTCAGCTCCAGGAAGATCTGAGAGCCAAAGTCGGTCGGGACAAGATCAAGGTCACGCCGCCAGAGGACCATCCCGACGTGGAGCAACGAGTCAGGAACCTTTCTGGTTCTGCCCTTGAAAAGGCCCTGCAGACTGCGGACAAGATGGAACGGAAAGAGGCCGTCCAGGACGTCTGGTCGACCGTTCTCGAAGACCTCGAGACTGAGGACGATCCGGGTCTGGTGAAGACTGCTTCGAGATACTTCAAGGCCCTGGAAGGAGAGATCATCCGATCGCGGATCGTCGAGTCCGAAAAGAGAATCGACGGCCGGGGCCTGAAGGAAGTCCGGGATCTGGGCATCGAAGTCGGCCTCCTGCCCAGGGTCCACGGTTCGTCACTCTTTGCCCGGGGCGAAACCAAGGTCCTGGGGGTGGCGACCCTGGGAAGCACCAGGGACGAGCAGCATGTGGAGACCATCTCTGGTGAACAGAGCAAGCGGTTCATGCTCCACTACAATTTCCCTCCCTACTGTGTGGGCGAGGTGAAGATGATGCGCGGCCCGGCACGAAGGGAAATCGGGCACGGCGCCCTGGCCGAACGGTCTCTGATTCCGGTGCTCCCTTCCGCCGAGGAGTTTCCGTTCACGATCCGCATCGTTTCCGAGGTCATGGAGAGCAATGGCTCATCCTCCATGGCCACGGTCTGCGCCGCAAGCATGGCCATGATGGATGCCGGCATCCCGATCACCGGTCAGGTTGCCGGGATCGCCATGGGACTGATCCGGGAAGATGACAACCACTACATCCTGACCGACATCCTGGGGGATGAAGACCACCTCGGGGACATGGACTTCAAGGTTGCCGGAAGCCGCGACGGCATCACCTCCATCCAGATGGACATCAAGATCTCCGGCATCTCAACCGATGTGCTTCGCCAGGCCCTGAACCAGGCCAGAGAGGCCAGGATCTCCATCCTGGACAAGATGGACGAGGTCATTGCCGCTCCGAGGACGGCCCTGTCCGAACATGCCCCCCAACTCAAGGTCATTGAGGTGGACACTGAAAAGATCAAGGATGTCATCGGTCCCGGAGGAAAGAACATCCGGGCCATCACCAAAGCCACCGGCGCCTCCATCGACATTGAGGACAGCGGCAAGATCTCCATCTTCGCCCCTGACAACGCTTCGCTGCAGGAAACCATCGACATGGTTCTGTTCTATGACCAGAAGCCCGAGGTGGGCAAGAACTATGACGGTCTGGTCAAAAGCGTGAAAGACTTCGGGGCCTTTGTTGAAATTCTGCCCGGAGTGGAGGGCCTGGTCCACATTTCCCAACTGGATGTCAACCGTGTCGAAAGTGTCAGCGATGTGGTCAAAAACGGAGACACCCTGAATGTTAAAGTGATCGAAATAGAACAGGGCAGCGGCAAAGTCCGTCTGAGCCGCAAGGCTGTCCTGCTGGAAGAACAGGGCAAGCCGTTTGAGCAGCCTCCAAGCAGAAAGCCGTCTCCCCGTGGCGGCAGGAAGCAACAGCGGAACAATTGAACACAACCCATGAACATAACCCAATTGTAACGCAGAGCCTCACACCTTGACAAAACTGTGACAAAGCTTCGGTTCCTTTGTACAAATTCTGGGTTGAGGCTCTGAATTGACTTGCATCATATGAGGTGATCGGCTAAGACGGGTTCAGTATGTGAGGTTGATGTTTCTGACACCGCAGTGAGCTCGTTCTTTTGAGCATTGGAGGTAGAGAACATGTCCGGTCAAGCAGCACAGACTCAGCTTGGCTCAACCCCTCCACAGACGATCCCTCAGATCAAGGTCCTGCTGAAAACCATTGATCAGCTTCCGACCCTTCCTGGCGTGGCCATGCAGGTCCTGGAGCTGAGCATGCAGGATGAAATCGATATCGACAAGCTCGCCCGGCTCATCGAGACCGACCCTGCCCTGACCGCAAAAATTCTGAACCTCGTCAACAGGGCCTCACACAAGCTGACCAGAAAGATCACCACAGTTCAGCAGGCCATTTCCATGCTGGGGCTGACCACCCTTCGCTGCTCCCTGCTCGGGGTGATCACCCAGGACTACATCACTGGAGCCCATCACACCTTCCCCAAGTTGCAGAAAGAGATCTGGACCCACAGTCTGGTCTGCGCCATAGCTGCCCAGCTCATTGCCGAGAAGACCTATCCGGGGCTCCGGCATGAGGCCTTTGTCTCCGGCATCATGCATGACATCGGAAAGATCCTGATCATGCTCGCCCTTCCGGACCAGTACCAGTCGATCCAGGACGAGCTCAGTGAACATGCCGACCTGATCACCCTCGAACTGAACACGCTGAACTGCAGCCACACCCAGGTCGGCAAATGGCTGGCCCAGAAATGGGCCCTGCCCGAAGGACTGACCGAGGTCATTTTCTATCATCACCAGCCTGCCCATTCGATCCCCCTGCTTCGGACCAGGACGGAGCTCCTGCACATCGTCATGCTGGCCGATCTCATGGCCCATGACTTTTTTCTGGACAGGAGCCACGGCCCGAGCGAAGTGAACGAACTCAACCAGCTGCTCAAGCATCTCGAACTGTCGGAAGACGACCTGGCCGCCATCCAGAAAAAGATCTCCCCACTCTATGTCGAACGGGCAGAACTCTTCAATCTTGAAAGCGACCTGAACAATCTCTACCTCCCGGTTGTCCAGAAGGCCAATCAAAAGCTCTCCTCCATTTCTCTCGAGCTGGAGAGGAACAAGAAGAGGATCTACTTTGCAAGCCAGTATCAGAAGCTCATCAACGACACCGCGCTGAACATTTCCAATGCAAGAACCTTTGAAGACATTTTTGCCGGAGTTGGTGAGACCTTCAAATCGAGCTCACTCTTTCAGGCCGGGGTCATCTACACCCTGGATCTGGACAACCGGCTGCTCGAGGGTCGGATATGGCTCTACCCGGACAAAAACAAAAAGCTGCTCTGCTTTCTGGACAAAGAAGGGCAGCCGATCTGGGATCAGCAGACCAGCCATTTCCCCAAGGGGCTCAAAGGCATCCTGTCCACCTACCCTCAGCGGCTGAACCGGAGCGAGACAGATTCACACGAACAGGCCCAGGTCAGCTACAAGGTCCCCTTCTACATCTTCCCCCTCTATGCCTACCCCGGGACGATCAGGGGAGAGTTCTGCCTCATTCCGGCCAGCGAGGACAAGACCCTCAATGACGAAGAAACCCTGCACATCCAGCAGACCGTCAAGCTGGTGACGGCCTCTCTGGAAAAGCTCATGGCCCACGACAGCCTGGAACAGCGGAACGATGAGCTCAGCCTGGCCCTGTGGAAAAATCAGCAGATCAACAACAAGCTGCTGCAGACCGAGCGACTTGCGGCTGTCGGCCAGCTTTCAGCCGGAGCAGCCCATGAAATCAATAACCCTCTGGCCATCATCAATGCCAGGGCCCAGCTCATGCAGCTCAAAGAAACGGACGACAAAAAGCTGGAGCACCTCAAGCAGATCACCGACCAGATCGACAGGATCAGCAGCATCCTGACCAACCTCATGGACTTTGCCCGTCCGAGCCCTCCCGATCTGGGCATGGTCAATGTTCCCGAACTCCTGAACAAGGTCATTCAGTTGACGCAAATCGCCCTGGACAAGTGCAGCATCGAGGTCAGAACCTCCTTTGACCCCAAGACCCCTTCCATCAAGGCAGATTCCAATCAGATCGAACAGGTCTTCCTGAATCTGATCATCAATGCCCAGCATTCCATGGAAGAGAAGGGCGGCAAGCTGAGGGTCCAGGTCCGGCCGGGGCGCGACCTCAAGTATGTGGTCATCAAGATCATCGACCAGGGAGGAGGCATCTCTCAAAAGGATCTGACCAAAATCTTCGACCCCTTCTACAGCACGAAAGAGCCTGGCAAGGGCACTGGCCTCGGGCTGTCCACCTCCCTTTCGATCATTGAAAACCATTTTGGCAAACTCGATATCCACAGCACGGAAGGAGCAGGCACCACTGTGACCATCCGTCTGCCCGTGGACCTGGAACAGCTGCGCCCTCCCTCCCGGGATCAGGCCATACAGCAGATCAGCGAGACCAACGGGCATGTGCCCCGAATTCTGGTGGTCGACGATGAAGCTCACATCCAGGAAATCCTCCACGAGGCCCTGACTGCCGAAAACATGGACGTGACCTCCTGCGACAACGGCCAGGAAGCTCTGCGACTCCTGGGACAGAAGAGCTTCGACCTGCTCCTTCTGGACATGCGTATGCCACTCATGGACGGGCTGGGGCTCATCAATTCGATTCGGGACCAGGCTCTGGATCTGCCCATCATCGTGATCACCGGCATGGCGTCCCACGAGGAGATTGAAGAAGCCCTGGGCAAGGGCGTGCACAAATGCATCAAGAAACCTTTTCACATCAAAAGCCTGCTCAAGGACATCCATTTTATCCTTGAAACCGATCAGCAGCTCTGAACGTGAGCAGAATCATCTCCATAGCCAGTGGCAAGGGAGGGGTGGGAAAAACGTCGTTTTCCATCAACCTCTCTTCTGCACTCGCCCAGCTTGGTCGATCGGTTTGCCTCATCGACGCCGATCTCGGCATGGCCAACGTCGATGTGGCCCTGAACCTCTCCCCGAAGCACACCCTTGAAGACGTCGTCCTGCAGAAGGCATCCGTCACCGAAGTCGCCATCACGATCAGTCCTTACCTGGATGTCGTTCCCGGAGCTTCCGGGATCCCTGCGCTTGCCGATCTGAACCGGCAGCAGCGGCAGCATCTGATCGAGGGTTTCAAGGCCCTGGAGCACTACGACTTCATCATTGTTGACAACTCCCCCGGGATAGCCCCCTCTGTCCTGTCCTTCTGCCTGGCTGCCAGGGAAATCATCATGGTCATGACCCCGGATGTGACCTCCATGACCGACGGTTATGCCCTGTTGAAGAGCTTGAAGGACAATGGACTCCAGTTTCCCCCTTTCCTGCTGGTCAACAGGGCCCGGGGTCAGATGGGGACCAAGCGGGTCTGGACCAGAATGAACGCCGCCTGCAGGAAATACCTCAACTTGCCGATTCTCTTTCTTGGAGCTGTCCCGGAATCGCCGGATTTTCAGCTTGAGCTGGAACGTCAGCAGCCGATCGTCAAACTGCTCCCGGACCACCAGGCTGCCCGCTGTTTTCAGACCATCGCCGCAAGGCTGCAGAGTCGCCCCCGAAGGAACCTCTTTCAACTCGAACCCGATGATTTCTGGGAAAAGGTTCTGATTCAAGTTCGAACCCGAATCCCGCCCACGGATTCGCACCGCGAAGAGCAGCTGAAAGAACCCCTTCAATTTGGTTCTGCCCAGGATCCTCAAAAGCTTCTGGAACAGGTCCTGTCCGGCATCGACACCCTGCTCGGCCTGCCTTCCTCATGGTGGACCGCGATGAGCAGCGGACCAGACCTGCTCCAACGGCTGGCGGAGAGAATTGAAGGTCTGCGGGGGAAGATCGTCGATTCTTCCAGCATGATGGATGAGCGGCCGCTTCAGGTGGGTTTTATTGCCAGTGATGCGAGCATCAGGGATATGGTCAGCGACATCCTCAGCCCTTCGGAGTACACAGCCCTGGATCTGCGTGAAGACCCGTCCCTGGCTGAACAGTGCCACGTCGTGATCTACTGCATGGACCGCGCTCGGGAGCACCCCGAAGAGATCCTGAACAGGCTCAGGGCTGTCCCGGTGATCATTCTGGCCGGCTTTGGAACCGCTCCGGACGCCCTCTTTCTCAAAAGGCGACTCAACATTCAGAACATCATCCGGCCACCCTTCCGCATCAACGAGATCTACGCAGCCCTGCAGGCTCTCAAGAGCCAGTCTGCAGCCAGGCCCTCTGAAAGCCAGTCAACCTGTCTCAGATGACCCTGTCCATGGCCGATCACGCCCCCCCATTTGTCTGCAATCCCCGTCCTGAGGAGCTCCAGGCGGCGCGTGAGCCTCGAACGTTCTGGATCAGCGCTGCCGAAACCTCGGGAGACCTTCATGGGGCAGAACTCATCAGGGCCTTGAAAAAGCGGTGCCCTGAAGCAACCTTTGTGGGGGCTGGCGGCCATGAAATGGAGCAGGCTGGGCTGGAAGCCACGGTCCACATCCGGGAGCTCTCCCTGATCGGACTCACAGAGGTCGTCCCCGCCATCCCCAGGATCCTGCGAATCTTCAAGAGGGTCAAGAGAGCGCTGCAGAGCCATGCTCCGACCTGTGTGATCCTCATCGACGCCCCCGACTTCAATTTTCGCGTGGCCAAAATGGCCAACAAGCTCGGCATCCCGGTCTTTTACTACATCAGTCCCCAGGTCTGGGCCTGGCGGACATCGCGGGTGGACTTTCTCCGCCGGCACGTGCAGCGGGTGCTGTGCATCCTGCCTTTTGAAAAAGACTTCTTCTCCCAGCACAAGGTCGATGTCGACTATGTCGGGCATCCCCTTCTGGAACAGATGGACCTGGACAGGCTCGATGCCATTGCTGCCGAGGAACATGTGGTTGGTTTGATGCCCGGCAGCCGGCAAAAGGAGATCTCGACCCTCATGCCGGAGTTTGCCCGGGCTGCCCGGATCATCCACCAGACGTTCCCCAGGACGGATTTCGTCCTCCTGCAAGCCCCGAACATCGAACAATCGACAATCAAGTCCTTCTGGCCCGACGACCTGCCCTGCAGGTTCATCCCCTTTGACCAGCGCTATGCGGCCATGAAGTCCTGCTGGCTCATTCTGACCGCTTCAGGCACAGCCAGCCTGGAATGCGCCCTCCTCCGAGTCCCGGCACTGGTGGCTTACAGGCTCTCTGTGGTCAGCTACCTCATCGGCAAGCTCGTCATCAGGGTGCCTTACATCAGTCTGCCCAACCTGATTCTCGGTGAGCAGGGCCTCCCGGAGTTCATCCAGTCGCAAGCCACTGGGGACAATCTGGGTCGAACCGCGGTTGAATGGCTGAGCCATCCTGAAATGAGGGCCCGGGTCCAGGGGAAAATCATGGCCGTCAGGAACATCCTCGGCCCAAACAAGGCCTCTGAAAAGACTGCTGACCTGATCACCCAGGCTCTCGGTGAAACCGGATCAGGGTCAGGGATTTCTGCCTGAACAGTCACATCCGGTGCGTGCCTGTCGGGCCGACTCCTCTCACCCTGTCTCTTGGTCATGATGAGCTGAATCAGTGCGGTCTTGAGGCCGCTCTTGAGATGACGGAGAACACGACCATGGAAAGACTGAAACTGGGCATTCTCGGTGTGGGACATCTTGGGAAAGTGCATGCCCGACTGGCTTCTGCAATACCTGAGATCGATCTCATCGGTATCTTTGACATCGACCATGACCGCAGCCATGAAGTGGCCTCGGCCTGCAGGGCCGATGCCTTCACCTCCTTGCCCTGTCTCCTGGGCGAGGTTGATGCGGTCTGCATCGTCACCCCCACCGAACACCATTTTGACCTTGGCCTGGAGGCCCTCCAGGCTGGATGCCACCTGTTCATCGAAAAGCCGATCACCACTCGGACCGATCAGGCCCGAAAGCTCCTGAAATCAGCGCATCAAGCCGGCAAGACCATCCAGGTCGGCCACATTGAACGTTTCAACCCGGCTTTCCTGGCTGTCAAAAACCAGAAGATCGCCCCCCTGTTCGTTGAGGCCCACCGGTTGAGCACCTTCAATCCCAGGGGAACAGACGTCAGTGTCATCCTCGACCTCATGATCCACGACATCGACATCATCCTTTCCCTGATTCGCCACAAGGTGACCTCCATCCAGGCCTGCGGAGTCAGAGTCGTTTCCGACAGCGAAGACATCGCCAATGTCCGCCTCGAATTTGATGGGCAGGCCGTGGCCAATCTGACCGCAAGCCGGATTTCCACCAAAGACATGCGCAAGATGCGCATTTTCCAGAACAACGCTTACATTTCCCTGGACTTTCTGAACAAAAAAACCGACATCTTTTCCCTTGAAGACGCCCCTGGGATCACGCCTCTGAATCCCATTCCCGTGGGAGACATCGGCGTCGGCGACAAGTCTCGAAAGGTCCTCATGCATCAGCCCCCCTTTGAAGACATCAACTCTCTGGAGAAGGAGCTCCAGGAGTTCGCCCGGGCGATCATCAACAGCACCCCTCCTCTGGTCTCGGGACAAGACGGCCTTCGGGCGCTTGAGGTAGCTGAAGTCATCCTCAGTCAGATCAAACTGCCATAAAAAAAGGCCGGCTGGGCCGGCCTCTGGTATCACCTCATCCAGGCGTTTCAATCACTGCAGGAATTCGAAAAACCTGCTCTCCGGGGTCAAAACAAAGCTCGTGCTGTCGCCAAGGCTCTTCTGGTAGGCATTGAGGCTGCGGACAAAGGAGTAGAACTGGGGATCCTTGTTGAAAGCTTCCCCATAGATCCTGGTGGCTTCGGCGTCGCCTTCTCCCTTGAGCACTTCCACCTTTCTGTTGGCTTCGGCCAGCATGATGGTCCGGTCTTTTTCCGCGGAGGCCCTGATCTTTTCCGCCTCTTCCTGGCCTTCGGACCGATACTTCTTGGCCTGCCTCTCCCGCTCCGAACGCATGCGGGCAAAGATGGCCTTCTGGTTCTCAGGCGGCAGGTCGGTCCGCTTGATGCGCACGTCCTGAATCTGAATGCCGTACTTCTTGAGATCCCTGACCGTGGTCTCCTTGACCTCCTGCATGATCTTGTTCCTCTTGGTGGACACGATTTCGATCAGATCGTACTTGCCCAGGGCCACCCGCAACTCAGAGTAGACGATGTCGTCCAGCCTGGAGATCCCGCCGGCCACGGTCCTGGCCTTGCGATAGAACAGCAGGGGGTCCTCGATTCTCCATCGGGCATAGTTGTCCACCACCAGGGTCTTCTTGTCCTTGGTGATGATCTCGGCTGGATCGGCATCATACTCCAGAATTCGGTGATCGAACGTGACCACGTTCTGGACAAAGGGCAGCTTGAAGTGCAGGCCCGGGCCCACCGCTCCTCCGACTGGTTTCCCCAGCTGGAGGACGATCGCTCTCTCGGTTTCATCAACGGTATAAAATGACTGCCCGATCCCGATCAAAAGCAGGACCAGGACCACAACAACGGCTATTGGTGATTTCTGAACTGCCATAGTGAGTACGCTCCTTCCCTATTTCGACTCAGCCGAGTTTTGGTTTTTGCGGACACCCATCCCGGGCTTCTGGAGCTGGTCCAGGGGCAGGTAGGGCACGATCGATTCTGCAGCCTGGTTGCTCAGGAGCATCTTGGCCCCGGACTTTGAAAAGACATCCTCCATGGCTTCGAGGTAGAGCCTTTTCCTGGTCACATCCTTGGCCAGCTGATACTGTTCCAAGAGCTTGACGAAACGCACGCTTTCACCTTTGGCCTGCCTGATCTTGGATTCCTTATAGGCCTCGGCTTCATTGAGCATGGAGGCCACCTTGCCCCTGGCCCTGGGAATGATCTCATTCCTGTATCCTGTGGCCTGGTTGATCAGCCTGCTCCTGTCCTCTCGGGCACTGGCCACATCCTTGAAGGCGTCGGTCACGTCCTGGGGCGGGTGCACGTCCTGCAGCTTGACCGCTGTGACCTGGATGCCGCTGTTGTAGGAATCCAGGACCTCCTGAAGAAGCGTCCTGGTTTCGTTCTGAATTTCAAACTTCTGGGCCGTAAGGACCGCTTCGATCTCATTGTTGCCGACCACGTCGCGGATGGCGGCCTCAGCTGCGTCCTTGACCGTCTTTTCAGGCCGGCTGATGTTGAAGAGGTAGTTCTGGGCCTCTTTGATCCGGTACTGGACAATGACCTGCACATCCACGATGTTTTCGTCCCCGGTGAGCATCAAGGACTCTTTGGGCACGTTCCGATAGCTGCCCTGGGGCAGGCCTCTTTCGGTGTCCGAGGATCGAAACCCGATCTCGATTCGTCTGATCTCGGTCACTTTCGGAGTCTGGACAGACTCGATGGGGTAAGGCAGATGATAGTGCGGACCTGACTGCGTGATCCGGGTAAAGGCCCCGAAGCGCTGGACCACGCCCACTTCTTCTGGATTGACAATGTAGAACCCGCTGGCCAGCCAGAGAAGAACGATCAGGGCCAGAGCGATCTTGAACCCCGGGAAATTGAAATTCTTCAAATTCTGCAAGCGCTTCTTGAACTCGCCAAAGTCTGGGGGCTGCGTTCCTCCGCCACCGCCGCCGGCTCCTCCTCTGGACTGCCTCTGCCGTTTTTCCTGCAATTTTTCCCAATCCCAATTCATAGTTTGTATCGCCTCAATCAAAGGGGAATGAACATATTCAAAAACAGGCCGCATGGGCTGTTCTTGAGGCCTCTGTCTGCATTTCCAGGTGAATCTAGTTGACTTGACATTGGAGGTCAAGAAGGGAAAAAAAGCCTTGAGTCCGCAACATATCATTCGGTCCCGCCAGGGGCAGGGCCGGGCAGGGGGTTTGCTCATGCGTCCAATCAGGCAGGATGTGTTCAGGGCCTACGATATCCGGGGGAGGGTTGGCCAGGATTTCGATCCGGACTGGGTTGAGCGCTTCGGCCAGGCCTGCGGCACCTATTTCCTGCACACCGGAGCCGATCATGCTGTTGTCGGTCGGGACTGCCGCCACAGCTCCCCCGAGTTTCAGGCCAGGCTCGTCGAGGGTCTGGCGTCCACAGGGGTCAACGTCACCTTCCTGCCCATGGTCCCCACTCCGCTCTTCTACTATGCGGTCAAGACCCTCGGCCACCGGGCCGGGGTGATGATCACCGCCAGTCACAACCCTCCGGAGTACAACGGCTTCAAGATCTGGGCCGGCCAGAACACGATCCATACCACGGAGATCCAGAAGCTCTTCATGCTCATGGACAAGGGGGATTTTGAAAAAGGTTCTGGAATTGCCAGTGAATTCGATGTCATCCCCCACTACCTGGACGAGGTCGCGACCGGGGCGGGTCTGCAGTCCCCCCTGCGCATCGTGGTCGACGGGGGCAACGGCAGTGCCGGCCAGGTCTGCACAGAGCTGCTCGAGCGCCTGGGCGCCGAGGTCGTTCCTCTGTACTGCAACCCGGACCCTGACTTTCCCAACCACCATCCTGACCCGACCGTTCTGGAGAACATCACTGATCTGCAGGCTGAGGTCCGCCGCAGGACAGCCCATTTCGGCGTTGGCCTTGACGGCGACGGAGACAGGATCGGGGTGGTGGACGAACAGGGCCAGGTCATGTATGGAGACCAGCTTCTGGCCATCTATGCCCGGGATCTGCTCAGGACCAGCCCGGGGAGCACCATCCTGGGCGAAGTCAAATGCTCGCACCTGCTCTTTCAGGACATCGAGGACCATGGCGGGCAGCCCGTGATGGTCAAGACCGGGCATTCCCTGATCAAGGCCAGGATGAAAGAGAGTGGAGCCCTCCTGGCCGGAGAAATGAGCGGGCACATGTTTTTTGCCGACCGCTACTACGGGTTTGACGACGCCCTGTATGCCGCCGCCAGACTGGCTGAAATCGTGTCCCAGAACCCGGCCAGGCCCCTGAGCACCTACCTCGATGACTGGCCGAGGACCTTCAATACCCCGGAAATCAGGAAGGACTGCCCTGACGACATCAAGTTCCAGGTTGTCGACCTGGCCCGGCAGTATTTCCAGAACCATGCCGACACGTTCGAGCTCAATGACGTCGACGGGGTGCGGATCAGCTTTTCTGATGGCTGGGGGCTCTTGAGGGCCTCGAACACCCAGCCGGTCCTGGTCCTTCGCTTTGAAGCCGAAAGCCAGACCAGGCTCGAGGAAATCAGGGCTTTTTTTGAGCAGCCCCTGCAGCAATGGATTGCCGAACTCTCGTGAGCTTGATCTCGAAAACGATTCTCTGGGTGCCTCACCAGCCCGGCTTGAGTGAGGTGGGATGGTTCATCGTGTCTGCCCTCAACCATCCACCCTCAACCCTCGACATGTCAGCACAGCCAGAGGCCGGGCTCGTATGAAACTTCGGAAGAAAGAACCCCTCAGCCTTCGGCAGCTCCCCTGAGTACAGGGGAGCAGTCAGAGGAGCCAGCCCGAAAGTTTCTGCCCTGATCAAACCGGCTCATGAGAGCCGGCGGCCGGGCTGACATTTGAGCCATGAACAGCCAGAAACACGAGCGCAGCTTCAGAAGCCCGTCCGGTCAGCTTCTCCGGACCGCCGGGGTGGTCTTTGTGTTCATCCTGGTGGGCCTCTTCTTCTGGAAGCATTTTGAGGGCAATCTGGACCGGATCGGGAAGAGCTCTGTCATCCATGACCAGGACCAGTCCTTGACCGAGCAGCAGAGAAAGCTGATCCTCCAGTTTGCAGAGAGCCTGAAATCCACTTACGGCCTGGAGCTCGAGGTGGTCATTGGACCGGAGGCAGACAGGCCGGCACCTGAAGATGCCAAGACGCTGTCCATCGCCCTGAACCCAGGAGAGAGGCAGGTCAGGATCCATTTCCCTCCCCTGCTCAGGACAGCATTGCCTCAGGAGCTGCAGGTCTCGCTTCAAGGACGGCATTTCGAGCCTTTTTTCGATCAGGGCCAGCCTGGACAGGGCCTGCTCCTGGGTCTGACCAGGATCTGGGAAGAGCTGATCAGGCTGGACACCCCACAACCATCAGGACACACGCGATGAACAAACCCGAGGTCACCCTGTACACGGACGGATCCTCCCTGGGCAACCCGGGCCCCGGCGGGTGGGCCGCTGTTCTCCAGGCCCAGGACCACCACAAGGAGCTCTCCGGCGGCTATGCCAGGACCACGAACAACAGGATGGAGATCAAGGCCCTGGTTGAAGGGCTCAAGGCCTTGAAGCGGCCCTGCCGGGTCACGGCCTTCACCGATTCCAGATACCTGTGCGACGCCCTGACCAAGAACTGGATCGGGAAATGGCAGCGCAACGGCTGGAAGACCGCAACCAAGAATCCGGTCAAGAACATCGATTTATGGAAGGAGCTGCTCGCAGCCATGGACGACCACGACATGTCCGTGCACTGGGTCAAGGCCCACGATGGCCAGGAAGAGAACGAGCGCTGCGACCTCCTGGCCAAACAGGCCGCTCAGGGACCAAGCCTGCCTGCTGATCCCGGTATGGGGTCATGAGGTTGGGCTGACAAATCGATGGTGGAGGGTTTGAAGGGTCATGGAAGAAAAATCGGCAACGGCACTGGAAACGCATCGGCTCAAGGTGATTGAAGAGCGCATCGGGTACCTGTTCAACGACTCCACGCTGCTCGTCACCGCCCTGACCCACAGCTCATTTGCCAACGAGATCAACGGAACAGCCGAAAACAACGAGCGCCTGGAATTTCTCGGCGATGCCGTTCTGGAGCTGGCCATTTCCGAAGAGCTCTTTGCCCGCTTTCCCCAGGACCGGGAAGGCAGCCTGACCAGCCTCCGCTCCCAGCTCGTCAGCGAACCCTCTCTGGCCGAGCTGGCCCGGACCATCGAGCTCCAGCAATGCCTGCGCCTGGGCAAAGGCGAAGAGGCCCAGGGCGGCCGGGAGCGCAACGCTGTGCTGTGTGACGCTTTGGAGTCTCTGCTGGGAGCGGTCTTTGTGGATGGAGGGTACCAGAAGGCCAAGGAGGTCATCGGGGGGCTCTTTGAGGACCACTGGCCGGAACGGATTCAGGGCCCGAAAGGCAAGGACTTCAAGAGCAGGCTCCAGGAGGAGACCCAGAAGCTGTTCAAGGATCGACCCGTGTATGCCCTCAAGGAGAGCTTCGGGCCCGAACACGCCAAGACCTACCTGGTCCTGCTCACCCTTCCCGACGGCAGGATGTTTGAAGCCACGGCCTCCAGCGTCAAAAAGGCCGAGCAGAAAACAGCCCAGAAAGCTCTCCTCGCCCTGAGGTAAAAAGGCCGGTCCGGCATCGCGGCGATGCCGGACCGGTCAAGTCAGCGCAGCCTCTGGCTGCGCTCGGATGAAACTTCGGAAGAAAGAACCCCTCAGCCCTGCGGGCAGCTCCCCTTGGAAAAGGGGAGCAGTCAGAGGGAGCCAGCTTGAAAGTTTCTGCCTTGATCAAACTGGCCGAGTCGAAGCCTGCTCGACTTTTTAAGGAACTTTTCTTCCTTCAACCATCAACCCTCAAGCATCGACCAGTCAGGCCGGCCAGCGGCCGGACTGACTCCTGGGTGCTGAATTCATGCGGCTGCATCTTGAGTTTTGCAGCCGCATCAGGCCAGGGCACACTTCTTTTTTCAGCCCTCAGTCCTCAACCATCCACCCTCCACCTCAATGAGCCTACCGCTTGAGATTGATGACCTCCTGGAGCATGGTGTCCGTGGTGGTGATGGTCCGGCTGTTGGCCTGAAACCCTTTTTCCGTGATGATCATCTTCACAAACTCCTCTGAGATGTCCACGTTGGACTGCTCCAGGGAGTTGGAGGCGATGGTCCCCAGAGACCCGGTGCCCGGAAGCCCTGTCAGGGGAGGCCCGGAAGTCCGCGTCTCTGAAAACAGGTTCCCCCCTTCACGACTGAGACCCTGGGTGTTGTTGAAGTCGGCCAGGGTGGTCACGTAGAGGTCGAGCTGCTGGCCGTTGGAAAAGCTCCCGGTCAAGACCCCGTCCCGGTCCACGGAGATGTTCTGCAGGAAACCGGCTGTATAGCCGTCCTGGGACTGGGTGACCGTGGTCGAGCCGGTGGAAAAGCTCGTGGTGGACAGGGCCTGGGTCTCTTCACCTTGGAGCCCAGGAATATTCAAAGCGTCATTATCATCGATGTCATTCAGTGTTATGATTCCATCAGAATCAGTGTCTACTGCAGTCCAAGCGCCTGTTTCAGATCGTATGCCGAAGTCTATTGCAATATTTCTGGCATTTTCCCCTGGGTCAGTTTGTTCTGTGTAATCAGCATCTGCATCTCCCCGGAAATTGGGCGTCACAATGGGCAAACCATCGCTTAGCTCAGTTGTACTCCAAGATGAATCTGCATTTGGATCACTCCCATCAGCGTTCTCGCGAATCGTATAAG
>CAZNIP010000027.1:0-32543 GCA_964573115.1 uncultured Desulfohalobiaceae bacterium
GCTTCTTCCCCCAGAAATAAAAGAGCCGCCTGGCTGCATGCAGCCGGGCGGCTCTTTTATTTCTGTATGACCGATTTTTCTGCCAGCGAACGTTTTCGTTCGCTGGCAGAAAAATCAGGCCTTGATGCCGTCTTCTCTGTAATCGTGCTTCAATTCCCCGTCCACCGTGCCTCTGACGGTCTGCCTCTCTTCGTCGAAGTCGAAGCCCTTCCAGATGCCGATGGACCCCAGGATGGAATCCTGAGGGTGGAAGCGACGGAAGATGGTGTAATAATAGGCCGCCTCCCTGCTGTTGATCTCGGCCTGGGGGTTCTCGGCCTTGATCCGCTCGAAGTCGGCGTCGCTGATCTCCTTGTGTGCAAGTTTTTCACCCAGGTTCTGGCATCCTGCGCCCTGGCTGTACTGGACCTTGTACCTCCACAGCAGGTCGTCCGGGAGATAACCCGTGTCCTCAAAGGCCTTGCGCACGATCCATTTTTCGATCCTGGCCCCGTTGTGCTCCCTGATCTTCAGTCTGGGGTCGATCTTCATGGCCAGGTCGACCACCTCCATGTCCAGAAAGGGCACCCGCAGTTCCAGGCTGTGGAACATGCCCATCCGGTCGGCCCGCTGGAGGTCGATATTGTGCAGATTTGACACACAGCGGCGGCTCTCCTCATTGAGCCTGTCCCTGGGGAAGTGCTTCATGTAGTGGTACCCGGTGAAGCATTCGTCCGCCCCCTCCCCGGTCAGGACCACGGTCACGTAGTCGGAGGCCAGCTGGCAGGTGAAGTAGTTCGGGACCGCCCCCCGGACGAGGGCCGGGTCGTAGCTCTCCAGCTCCTTGATGACCAGGGGCAGGACTTCGTAGTACTCCTCTTCGGTGATCAGGTATTCGTGATGGGTGGAGCCGATATGCTCGGCCACGATTCTGGAGGCCTTGAGGTCGTCGCTCTCGTCGCCGTTCTCGTCGCAGGTCCCGACCACAAAGGTATGCAGGTTGGGGATCTCTTCCGCTGCGATCGCCGCCACCAGGCTGCTGTCCAGCCCTCCGCTGCAGAACGAGCCCACCGGGACCTCAGGGTCGGCCAGCAGCCGCTTCTTCACCGACTGGATGAGGGCCTCCCGCATCAGGGGGATGGTCTCGTCGACATCGGTGTAGCGGTTCTGGACCTCGGGGAGCTGATAGTAGCGGACAAAACCCTCTTTGGGTGTGTAGTAATGGCCGGCGGGAAACTCATGGATCTCGTCCACCCCGGCCAGGGTCATGGCCCCGAGCTCGGAGGTGAAGTAGAGATGCCCGTTGTGGTGGGCGTAGTACAGGGGCTTGATCCCAATGGGGTCCCTGGCGAGCAGGAAGTCCGGCCCGTCAAACACGCACAGGGCGAACATCCCGTCCAGCTCCTGGACGCACTCCGGACCCATGTGCCGATAGAGGTGCAGAACGGTTTCAGAGTCCGACCTGGTCTTGAAGGCGAACTTCCGGCTCAGCTTGCGCCGCAGGTCCTGAAAATTGTAGATCTCGCCATTGCAGATCACCCCGGTCCTGTTGTCGTTGCCGGCCAGGATGGGCTGATGCCCGTGAGCCACGTCAACGATGGACAGCCTGGTGTGGCCGAAGGCCCCGTGCCCGTTGCAATGCACCCCCCGCCCGTTCGGGCCGCGGTGTCTCATGGCGTCGAGCATCCTGTTCACGGTCCAGGTGTCCTGATATCCAATACATCCAGCAATTCCGCACATGGTTGAACCTCCTTCATGACCCCGGAACGGCTCCCCAGGGAGCCTGAAACAAAGACTGTCCGGGTTGGTGGTGATCGTGTCCTCTGCCCCTGAAGGGCCTCCTCCAGAGCGACTCAGCTTGCGTTGCGATCTCTTTCCAGAGTTTTGCCCCCCATGTCTCCGGCTTCCCTGCATCGTGAGCCTCCCGGGCCGGAAGGCCGGCTCTGCATGGAGCAGCGGCTCACAGGCCGCCTGCTTTGCGCCAGCTTGGGATTGAAAGGGGGTTGGTGCCAGGTGAGCAGCACCCGGATGGGCATCTCCCTTCAGAGAAGCAAGGAACGGACCATGTTCAAGAACAGCTCACTAAAAACCTGTTTTATCAATAAATTTACTGAAAAGGCCTGCTTGTCGAGCACCTCCATGGCCAGACACACCGTCTGGTTTGAGCAAAAAATGCACAGTTCTCTCGTCGTCACCAGGGTTGCCCTGGCAGGCTGCCCCCAACTTCTCCCCAGGTCTGACGCCTCTTGATGCATGCCGATCCGTTGTTCAAAGAATTTGAACCCCGTCCTCCAGAGCGCCTGCCGGCGGAGCTCTCTGCCCGCATTTCGGGCCCTGCTGAGCATCGGGACAGCCACATGTGCATATCTTTTACACAGGTCTTGCCAACTGAGAGCTCTGGCTGTACACTGGAGCTCAACCCACGTTCAACGCTCAAGGCCAGGCCATGACTCACAACCCGAGCACCTCCGGACCAGATCAGACCAAGGAGCGCCATGAGTTCTCCATCGCCTGTGTGGACCGCTCCCCTCAAATCTGCTCCCGCATTCGGTCCATCTTTGCCGATCTTCAGGTTCATCTCGTTTTCGAGAACAACCTGGACCGCATCCTGGAGCGTTTTGAACAGCGGCATTTCGACGTCCTGATCCTGTCCAGCGATGCCCTCAAGAGCGGGGAGGCTGAAGCCATGGAAGGTCTGGAAATCATCTCGGCCAAAAGCCCCGGGACCCAGATCCTCTTTCTGGTTCGACCCAAACACATCGAAATGGCCAGGTTCGCCCTGACTGCCGGGTCCCATCAGTACTCCAAGCTGCCCCTGGGCGACGAGGAGCTCAGGCTGCTCATCGAGACCGCCCTGGCCCAGCAGCCGGCCCATGCCCCCAACCTGCTGCTCAAGCCCAGGCACCACAAGGCGACCCTGGAGCGGATGGTCGGCGGATCACCGTCGATGATCGAAATCTATCGCCAGATTCGCCAGGCCGCCTCCACGGACATCCCGGTCCTCTTGACCGGGGAGACCGGAAGCGGAAAAGACCTGGCGGCTGAAGCCATCCACAACCTGAGCTCCAGGAGAGAGGCCCTGTACCTCCCGGTGCATCTCGGGGCCCTGCCCCAGGACCTGGTCTCCTCCGAGCTCTTCGGGCATGAAAAAGGGGCCTTCACCAATGCCCTGGCCCGCCAGAAGGGGGCCTTTGAGCAGGCCTCAAAGGGCACGGTCTTTCTGGACGAGGTCTCGACCATGAACGACAAGGTCCAGGTCAGTCTGCTCCGGCTCCTGGAGAACATGGAGTTCTACCGGATTGGCGGGTGGGATTCGATCCAGGCCGACGTCCGGATCATTGCCGCCACGAACGAAGACCTGTACGATCTGGTCGCCAGGGGCCTGTTCAGGGAAGACCTCTTCTACCGGCTGGAGGTCTTCCACATTGTCCTGCCTTCGCTGCGCCAGAGGAACGGGGACATCCCCCTGCTCATCGACCACTTTCTGGGCCAGTACAACGAGGCCTTTGACAAGACCATCAGGGGGATATCCCCGGAATGCGTGGCCAGGCTGGAGTCCTACGACTGGCCCGGCAACGTCAGGGAGCTCAAGAACGTCATTCAGCGGGCCGTGGTCATGTGCTCCGGCGAAGTTCTGCTCCCCGAGCACCTCCCGGCCAGAATCACCAGAGGAGGCCCTGGCCGGCCAAGAATATCGTTTCCCGTCGGCACCACCCTGAGCGAGGTGGAGAAGGAGATGCTCGCCCGCACCCTGTCCTTCACCGGGAACAACAGGTCCAGGGCTGCGGCCATGCTCGGCATCAGCCGGAGGTCCATCTACAACAAGATCGAGAAGTACGGACTCTGAATGCAGGCCCTGTTTTCTGAGGGGTCATGGATTCGGAGCATTTGGAGGGTCGCTATGATCAGGAAAGGATTCGGCGCTGGGCTGCTGGCGGTGCTCATGGTCCTGCCGACTCCCGGCCTGGCCCAGAATGCCAGCGACATCATCCGCTCGGCCTGGGACCAGGTCCGGGGGCAGGCCTCCAGGTCAACCGTGGTCATGACCATTCACCGCCCATCCTGGGAACGGACCATGACCATGAAAGGCTGGACCAGGGGGGAGTCCTTGAGCTTGATCCGCATCCTGACCCCGCCCAGGGACAGGGGCAACGGGACCCTGAAAAAGGGCTCCGACATGTGGACCTACAACCCCAAGATCAACCGGGTCATCAAGCTGCCCCCCTCCATGATGGCCCAGTCCTGGATGGGTTCTGACTTTTCCAACAACGACCTGGCCAAGTCGGACTCCATCCTCAACGACTACACCCATGAGATCGTGGACCGGACGTCGCACCAGGGCCTGACCGTGTTCGTCATCAGGTCCACGCCCAAGCCCATGGCCCCTGTGGTCTGGGGCATGCAGGAGCTCCAGATCCGGGAAGACCACATCCTGCTCTCGCAGGAGTTCTTTGACGAAGACCTCGAACCGGTCAAGGTCATGACCACCTCTGAGCTGGAGGTCATGGACGGCAGGCTCTTTCCCAGAACATGGGTCATGAGGAAGAGCGATGCCCGGAACGAGTTCACCCGGCTGGTCCATGAGGACATCGAGTTTCTGGACAGCCTGCCGCAACGGGTGTTCTCCCTGGGCAGTCTGAGGAACCCCGGCGGGGGCTTGCCTTGATCCTCCTGGAGCTGAAGATGGCCTGGCGGAACATCTGGCGGAACACCCGCCGGACCGTGCTCACCGTCCTGGCCATCTGCTTTGCCTGCACCCTGCTCGTCTTCACCCTCTCCTTCCAGCTGGGCAGCTACGCCACCCTGATCAACTCCTCCGTGACCATCCAGACCGGCCACCTGCAGATCCAGGCCCGGGGCTACCAGGACTCCAGGGAGATCCGCAAGGCCATTCCCAACCCTGGCGCCGTCATGAAGGCCATCAAGGGTCTGGACGCGATCAAGGCCCTGACCCCGAGGGCCCGGGCCTTTGGGCTCATTTCCTCGAGCACGCGGTCCGTCGGGGGCATGGTCGTGGGCATCGATCCCGCCCGCGAGGCCTCCGTCTCCACCCTGGAGGAGATCACCCGGCAGGGGAGTTATCTGCCCTCGCAGCCAGGCGACGGCAACCTTCCCCCGGCCCTGGTCGGCCGGCTCCTGGCCCGGAATCTCCGGGTGGGCATCGGGGACGAGCTGACCATCCTCGGTCAGGGGCGTGACGGGTCCATCGCGGCCACCGTCTGCCGGGTCTCCGGCCTGACCGCTTCGGGCATGGATGATTTCGACCGGGGGGTGATCCACATCCCGCTGCCCGCCTTCCAGGACATCTTTGCCATGGGCCGGGCCGTCCACGAAATCGTCATCCTGGGCCGCAGCCTGGGTGACGTCGCTGACCTGGACAGGGCCATCACGTCCAGGGTCGACGGTCTGGTCCTGGGGCAGGAGCTGACGGTCCTGACCTGGGACGACATCCTGCCCGGCCTGAGGCAGGCCATCACCCTGGACCTCATCTCCGGGGGCATCTTCTACCTCATCCTGGTCATGGTCGTGGCCTTCAGCATCCTGAACACCTTTTTGATGGCCATCTTCGAACGCAAGCAGGAGTTCGGGATGATGATGGCCATCGGGACCAGGCCGGGGCGGCTGACCAGGCTCGTCCTGACCGAATCCGCCTCCATGACCCTGGTCGGGGTTGTTCTGGGGGTCGTTGGCGGATGCATCGTGACCCTGTTCTTCGAGCAGGTGGGCATCAACCTGGCCGGATCCAACGAGCTGCTTCGCCAGTTCGGCATTTCCGGCCGGATCTACCCCAGGCTCTCCCTGCTTTCAGCCTGTGTCGGCCCAACGCTGGTCTTCGTGATCACCCTGTGTTCAGCCCTGATCCCTGCCCTGAGGATCAAGCGGCTGACTCCGGTGGAGGCCCTGAAGTCGGTCTGAACCCATGTCATCCCGAAGAGTGGATGACCTCGAACATCTCCTGGACTCAAAGAAACAAGAACATGATGGACGTGCGCCTTGCCTGGCGGAACCTGTGGCGGAATCCCAGACGGACCGGGGTCATCCTGACCGCCGTCTGCATCGGGGTCTGGAGCATGATCTTTCTGGGCTCCCTCATGCGCGGGATCATGCAGGGCATGATCGACAACGGGATCTCCACCCTGACCGGGGATGTGCTCATCCAGCATCAGGCCTATCCCCGGGACCCTTCAGTGGCCAACAGCCTCCCTGACTCCACGGCCCTGGACCAGGCCCTGGCAGCCGCCCTGCCCGAAGGCAGCAGGACAGCCAAACGGATCAGGGTCAGCGCTGTGGTCTCCAATGCCAGACACACTTCAGGGGTCAAGCTGGTGGGCATCGAGCCCGAACGGGAAGCCAGGGTCTCCTTCATCGGCACCAGCCCGATTCAAGGCTCCCTGCTCTCATCCGGGGACGATCGGTCCATCCTCATCGGGCAGGCCCTGGCCGAACAGTTCGAGACCGGGCCCGGCCGAAAGCTGATCGTCATGTCCCAGAACAGGCAGGGGGAGATCGCCTCCCGGGCCTACCGCATTCTGGGCCTCTTTGACGCTGAAATGCGCTCCACTGAAAAGGGCACGGTCTTTGTCACCCGCAGCAGCGCGAGCGCCATGCTGGGCATGGACGACCTCCTGTCCGAAGTGTCCGTGATCCTCCCCGAGCACTCCCAGGCCGATGCGGTCAAGGACCGGCTTCAGTCCCGGCTGCCCGGAACCACCTTCCTGGTCCGGACCTGGAAGGAAGCCCTGCCCCTTTTGGAGATCTACATCCAGCTCTACGACGGCTTCATCCTGATCTGGTTCATCATCGTCTTCATCGCCATGGGGTTCGGGATCGTCAACACGACCCTGATGGCCGTTTTCGAGCGCATGCGGGAGTTCGGCCTGCTCAAGTCCCTGGGAATGCGCCCCAGGCGCATCGTGAGCATGATTCTGACCGAGTCCCTGTACATTCTCGGCATCGGGATGATCGCCGGAACCGGGCTGGGCGTCTCCACAGCCCTGGCCGTGGCCCAGACGGGCATCGACATCTCGGCCCTGGCCCAGGGGGCCGAGTTCGCCAACATGTCCCGGGTGATCATCCCCTCGCTGCGATACGGCGATATCCTGGTGGCCAATGGCGTGGTCCTGATCCTCGGCCTCGTCGTCAGCCTCTATCCGGCAGTGAAGGCGGCCCGCTTCAGTCCGGTCAGGGCCCTGACCGCGACCTGAAGGATCAGGGCTTCAAGCAGCGGGGTCGGCCCGGCCGCTGGCGGGCTGAAACCTGAAACCCGACACCTGAACACTCATGATCAACCCCATCGTCATCTGCACCCGCGTCACCAAGACCTATCTCCAGGGCAAGCTGGAGGTTGTGGCTCTCAAGGACATCGATCTGAACGTCGAGTCAGGGGGGTTCGTGGCCCTGGCCGGACCTTCGGGATCGGGCAAGACGACCCTGCTCAATCTCATCGGGAGCCTGGACACCCCGGATGAGGGCAAGATCGTGGTCAACGGGCGCGACTACTCCAGTCTCAGCCAGTCTCAGATGGCCGAGCTCCGGCTGCAGAACATCGGCTTCGTCTTTCAGTCCTACAACCTCATCCCGGTCCTGTCGGCCATTGAAAATGTGGAGTACGTCATGCTCCTGCAGTCAGTGCCGGCCCTGGAGAGGCGGGAAAGGGCCCTCGACGTCCTGGCCGAGGTGGGGCTGCAGGGCCTGGAGAACCGCCGCCCGGCTGAGCTCTCGGGCGGTCAGCAGCAGCGGGTGGCCGTGGCCCGGGCCATTGCCTCCAACCCTTCCATTGTTTTGGCGGACGAGCCGACGGCCAACCTGGACTCCTCCACCGGGGAGGGGCTGCTGGCGATGATGAAGGACATGAACCAGTCCAGCGGGGTGACCTTCATCTTCTCCACCCACGACTCCATGGTCATGGACTTCGCCCGGCGGGTGGTCACCATTCGGGACGGCCGGATCATCGACGACCAGGACAAGGCCTGAGCCCATGAAACGTTCAACCCTGCCCTGGAGCGCTGCCCTGCTCTGCCTGCTCGCCCTCCACCAGCCGGCGCCGTGCTCGGCCGGGCCCTCACCCTGGATTGGAGACTTCGGGCTGAACATCGGCGGGCACGTTCGAACCACGGCCACAGTCCAGGACGATGCCCGGGGCCAGCTGCTGCCGAACGAGGACAGCGACACCTCTGCGGACCTGACCCTGGAAACCAGGCTGAAGGGCTCCCTGAGCCTGGGACCCGGCCTTGAGCTCACGACGCACTATCAGGCCTGGCTGGAGACAGGGGACCAAACCCGGCAGGACATCCGCAGAGCCTCATCGCCAGGGCCTCTCCAGTCGATCGTTCCCCGGCCGGCGGATGGGGACGAGCTGCGCTTCATGGACCTGACCAGGACGGTCAGCCGCAGCAGCGAGACCCGGGTCACCCACCGTTTGGACCGCCTCAAGCTGACCCTGAGCCGGCCCTGGGGACGACTCAGCCTGGGGCGGCAGGCCCTGACCCTGGGCAACGGCCTGATCTTCAACCCCATGGACCTCTTCAACCCCTTTTCCCCCACGGCCTTTCTCCGGGACTACAAGACCGGGGACGACATGGCCGTGCTTCAGGTTGCCCCGGACTCAGGGGGCGACATCCGCTTCTTTCACCTCCCCAGGCGGGACCCGGAGGGACGGGAGGTCTCCTGGAACCAGTCCTCCACAGGCCTGGCCGGCCAGTTCTTCGTCGGCAGCACCGGGATCAGCCTTATGGCAGCCCGCCACTTCAAGGACCGGGTCGTGGGCCTCGGGTTGAGCGGCTCCCTGGCAGCTGCCGCCTGGAGAGCCGATCTGACCTGGACCGATGTGAACCGGTCCAGCCTTGAAACGGACTTCTTCTCGGCCGTGGCCAATCTGGACAGGTCCTGGGTCTGGGGGGGCAAAAACTGGTATGGGCTGGTGGAGTTCTTCTTCAGCGGGGTCGGTGAATCCGAACCATCACAGATCCTGTCCAGTGCTGAGCTTCTGGAACGGATCTCCAGGGGGGAGCTCTTTGTCCTCGGCCGCAGCTACCTGGCCGGCATGGTCAGGTTCGAGGCCCATCCCCTGGTCAACATCTCGACCACCATGATCGCCAACCTCGAGGACGAATCCTGGCTCTTTCAGCCCAAAGTGACCTGGAGCCTGGCCCAGAACCTGGATCTGCTCCTGGGGGCCACCCTGGCTTCAGGACCGGACCAGAGCGAGTTTGGCGGCTACGATGTCCGGCTCGGCCTGCAGGAGATCTCCATCTCCAGGCCGAGCACCGTGACCCTGTGGCTGACGGCCTATTTCTGATCACAGCAGATTGAAGTCTTCAACAATGATCTGCCCGGGATCGACGCCCAGGGCCTGGAACTGGTCCTGCAGCGAATCCACCATGGTTGACGGGCCGCAGAGAAAAACATTCTTGTCCTTCAGCCCGCCCTGGATGCGGGACTGGATGGTTTCGGCCCTGATCCGGCCCTGTTCGGAGCTGACATAGAGCTCGTAGTGGTGGCCGCGGTGTTCGAAGGCCTCGAAACCATGGAAGTGACTGCTGATGACCTCATGCCGGATATCGTTGTCAAAGCTGGCCTCCTCCCGGGTCCGGCAGACATAGAACAGGGACACGCACGGGCTCTGCCAGGTTCGCAGGATCTCCGGGTGGACGGTCCGCAGCTTGAACGGGACCTGGCCCTCCTCGAGCCGCTCCTCGGAGTGCAGGGCCACGTGCCACATGCCCAGGAAGGGGGTGATCCCGATCCCTCCCCCGATGAACACGCAGTCCCTGTGCTCGGTCAGGAACCTGCGGCTGAAATGGCCGTATGGCCCGAAGACCGTGACCGGATCGCCCTTCTGCAGGAGACTCAGGGACCGGGTGTGGTCGCCAAGCTGCTTGATGCCCAGCTTGATCCTCCCTTCCAGGTTGTAGCCGCAGGCGATGGAGTACGGATGGGGTTCGGGGCTGATGCCCTCCTTGTGGACCACGAGATAGATGAACTGGCTGGGGTTGAAATCCATCCGGTTTTCCACTGGAGACAGGGTGACCTCCAGAACCTGCCCGGCCCGCTCGATGTCGCTGACCAGGAAGGGGAAGCGGGGCCCCCAGAAACGGTACAGGAAGCGGATGAACACGAATCCGGCCAGGGCCGCCCCCAGCCAGCCGTAGACCCAGACCCGCAGCAGGGGATAGCTGGCCACATCGGCGTTCACCGCCAGAATGTGCAGCACCGCCAGGAGCAGGACCAGCCCGAACCACTCGTGGGTCTTCTTCCACAGGTGATAGGGCGGCCTGAACCACAGGGTCAGAGCGATGAGCGCGGCCATAACCAGGATGGCCGCGACCCCGAAGTTCTGACCGAGCAGGTAGGCATCGCCCGCAAAGGGCTTGAACCACATGTCCCTGACAAAGGCCCCCGGATCCGGGAGCTCGTCCAGGGCCAGGAACACGGGGTGAAGGATGATCAGCCCAAAGGAGATCTTCCCCAGACGCTTGTGGTTCTGATAGACTTTGTCCAGCCCCCCGAACCAGTTCTCCACCCAGCGCCACCTGGTGGACAGGATCACACACCAGCACATGAGCATGGTCGCAGACAGGGATGCCGCCTTGGCCACATACTTGAAGGGGTTGTCGAACCAGTCCTGGGCGAGCCACTTGCTCCCGATCCACAAGGCCAGGGTCAGGCCCACGGTGAGCGCGAACAGCCCGGTCTTCTGCCTGGTTTTGGATGTGGTCAGCATGGATTCAAAAAAGGGGCTTGACTGTTGAAAGGACTTTTTCTATTTTAAATCATAATGAGAATCAATGTTTCCATTCGGCTTTCGTGATCCCAACCCCAACCCAGGTTTAGGAGGTGTGTATGGCTTCCCAGGAACTCAAGACCTATCTGGCCGGACTCTGTCTGGCCGCCCTGCTCTCGGGGGCCGGCATGGCCAATCCGGGATGCGCTGTTTCAAGCTCAGGGTGAAGCGGCTGAGGCCAGTCCGAATCCAGTGCCGGCGGCACGGACACCAGCCCTGACGATGACGCCCATGATGAAGACACTCATGAAGACCACAACGCCACCCAGCCGGTGACCAGGGACGACACCACCGGGGGCAGCGGCTGAGGCTAGTCACCCAGGGTGCCGGAGGCACCTGAAACCACAACCACACATGGGGCCGGAGCTTTCTCCGGCCCTGTTGCATGAACCATGGACCACGCTGATCCGACCCTGAAAAAGCTCATCCCGGCCACGCTGGCCCGGATTCCCCGGGCCTGCGCTGCGGAGCTCGACCTGGACCCGGCTGCCCTGGACAGGATCCCGGAAGAGCTCGAAGAGACGGGCAGGGGCTGTCCCCTCCCGGACTACCTCCCGGACCTGGCCAGGCTGGAGCTCGCCCTGGCCGGCTGCGCAGACCTTGACCTCCAGCCGACGCCGCTTCAGCAGCCCATGGTCAACCCCACCCTCAAACCGGTGGAGGTCGCTTGGTCCGGACTTCCCGCCTGCCTCAGGAAACCCGCTGAACAACCCAGGCCGCAGCAGGAGACCCTGCTCGTGTTTCAGGACCCCGGAAGCGGCAAGGTCAGGATTCACGAGGCCCGGCCCGAGGACCTGCTGGCCCTGAAGATCGTCTCCGACGATCTGGATCCGGTTCAGCTGGCCAGGGACGAACATCGTTCAGCTTCATGGCTCTGTTCCCTCCTGGACAGGGCCAGAGAGCTGGGTCTGGTCGTGTGGCCGGATTCAGGGATCAGGCGAGATCCTGAGCTTCTGGCCCCTGCCGGCGACTGGGCCCGGGACTACACCCAGGCCAGGACCTTCACCCTGCAGTGGCACCTGACCCAGGCCTGCGACCTGCACTGCCGCCACTGTTACGACCGCAACCCCAGATCGCGGATCTCTTTTTCCGGGGCTCTGGAGGTGCTCGAGGACCTGAAAAGCTTCTGCAGCCAGCGGAGGGTCAGGGGGCAGGTCTCTTTCACCGGCGGCAACCCGCTGCTCCATCCTGACTTTGAGACCATCTTCACCCGGGCCGGGGACATGGGCTTCAGGCTGGCCATCCTGGGCAACCCCGCCTCCAGGGAGCGCATCGAATCCCTGATCGCCAAACACCCCCTCTCCTTTTACCAGGTCAGCCTGGAAGGGCTGCCGGCGCACAACGACTGGATCAGAGGTCCCGGCCATTTCGAACGCACCCTGGAGTTCCTGGACCTGCTCAGGGAGCTCTCGGTCCCATCCCAGGTCATGCTCACCCTGACCAGGGACAACATGGACCAGGTTCTGCCCCTGGCGCAGCAGCTCAAGGGCCTGACCGGGTGCATGACCTTCAACCGCCTGTCCCAGACCGGCGAAGGGAGTCAGCTGGCCCTGCCCGACCCCGAGTCCTATGCAGCCTTCCTCAGGGATTACGTCAGGGAGACCGAGACCAACCCGGTCCTGGGGCTGAAGGACAATCTGCTGAACCTCGTCCTTGAGGAAACGTCCAGCCGGGTCTTTGGCGGGTGCACTGGATTCGGCTGCGGTGCAGCCTTCAATTTCGTCTCCCTGCTGCCGGACGGCGAGGTTCACGCCTGCCGAAAGTTTCCCTCTCTGATCGGCAATGTCTCCGAGCAGCGCCTGGCGGACATCTATGACTCTGAAAAGGCCAGGATGTACCGGACGGGCCCAGCCGGCTGCAGGACCTGCTCCATCCGCCCGGTCTGCGGGGGGTGCCAGGCCGTGATCTCCAGTTCAGGCCTGGATGTCCGCACGGACAGAGACCCCTTCTGCTTCAGACCTTGCCCTGACTGACAAGCCTGGCAAAATGCTCGAAAGAACGGTCATAGGTCTTTTCCGCACTGTCTGAGAAGCAACAGGCCGGGAGCTGTCTGCTCTTGAGGTGATAGGCGATGCAGTCGCAGCAGACCCCTTTGCGGCTGCAGGGTTCATAGGTGCAGTTGCAGGCTTTGAGATTCTCGTCCTTTTTGCAGTCCATACCTGATACGCTCCTTGGTCTCGTATGAAACTTCATCGCGAGGTTTCAAATGTCTGGTTTCAGGAGGAAGGCCTTCAAGTACAATGACTGGACAGAGTTACTGCCCTGATCAAACTGGCCGGTCGACTTTTTCCCGACACCTGGGGCATCTTCTCTCCCCTCAACCTCCAACCCTCAACCCTCGACCTTCAGCCCGGCCAGCGGCCGGGCTGACATGGGTCGATGCGAATGCGGCCAGCATGCCCTGAAGAGCAACCGACCGTCAATTGAAGAGATCAACCCGCCGATGAGGACGGATGAAAGGCATGAGCACGTCCACCATCACCGTGATCCTGGTCAGGACCAAGCACCCCGAGAATGTGGGGTCCGTGGCCAGGGTCTGCGCCAACATGGGCTGTCAGGACCTGATCCTGGTCGACCCCAGGCATGACGGGATCCAGGCCGCTCAGCCCCTGGCCACATCCCAGGGCCGACACCTCCTGGAAACCATGCGCATCGAGCCTGATCTCGTCTCAGCCCTGTCAGGGTGCCATGCAGCCTATGCCGTCAGCGCCCGAGTGGGCGGCTGGAGAAAGATCGTTCAGCTCCCGGAGCAGGCCGCCCAGACCATCATGACCAGCACGTCCGCGGGCCGGAGGATCGGCCTGGTCTTTGGCCCCGAAGACAAGGGCCTGACAAATCAGGAAATCGAGCTCTGCGGACCGATCATCTCCATCCCCACCATCCAGGGCGCGGCGTCCCTCAACCTGTCCCAGGCCGTCCTGGTCGTGCTCTACGAATGCTTCAAGCTCGCCCCGCTGGAGGACAAGCGGCGCCTCCCGGTGGAGAACGGCCGACATGTCACCCACAGGGAGCTGCACACGCTCTACGGGGCCATGAAATCGGCCCTCCAGGACATCGACTTCCTCAAGAGCGAGCATGCCGACTACTTCATGATGCCTTTGAAGCGGTTCATGAACCGATTGTCCCTGCGGGAGCACGAGTACAACCTGCTCATGGGCATCTGCAGGCAGATCCGATGGATGGCCTCGTCCAGGGCAGAATGGGATGAATCTGACCCCTGAGATCCCGGCTGGAGAAAAAAAGAGGCCCGTCGCATCCTCTCAGGAGCAACGGGCCTCTCGGATTTCGAAAAGAGACCGGATCGTTGACGATTGGCACTGATCTGATCAGATCAGATCAGATCAGATCAGTGCCTCACCCTGCTGTTTTTTCCAACAGCTCGATATCAAAGGTCAGGTCCTTGCCGGCCAGAGGGTGATTCCCATCCAGAGTCACAGAGCTCTCGTCCATGTCCGTGATCGTGACATAGACGACCTGTTCGTCCTGAGTCTTCATCTGGAGCATCATGCCCAGCTCTGGCTCGATGTCGTCAGGCAGGTTGGACCGTTCGACCTGAATCATGTTCTCTTCGTTGCGATCCCCATAGGCATCCTGGCTTGGGACCACCACCTGCTTGGAATCCCCTTCCTGCATGCCTTCAACAGCTGTCTCAAACCCGGGAATGATCTGGCCGTCACCCAGGGTGAAGGTCAGCGGATCCCGTTCGTATGAGGAATCAAAAACTGTCCCGTCATTCAACGTTCCCTTATAGTGAACCTTGACTGTATCGCCTTGCTTCGCTTCGGTCATAAACCCCTCCTCAACATGGTCTTCGGTGTTCATCCGGAGATCCTTTTCGAAAAAGACATTAAGACTACCTGAAAATTTCTGGCGGTGCAAACCAGGAGACCCGGCCCGGTCCTCGTGCTCTGAAAGACGCGGGCTCATGTGTTCACAGATCAACTCGTTTTGATACGGATCCATCGACACCTTCTCCCTGCACGCAGATGTTTTCAAAAGCCTTGCTGATCACAACGTTTTAAATAATCATGTTCATCTGGCATGCAAGGTCACCATGGTGCATCATCCAAATCAGCCCGTGTGCTGAAGACGACTCAGGTCCGAAAGGTGCCGCAGCCTCGAGGATCAGCGCTGGAAAGCAGCCAGGTTTTCGCATCTGTTTCAGGGAGGAGGGACCATGCCAGGAACAGTCAGGATCTTGAGCATTGACGGCGGAGGCATTCGGGGGATCATCCCGGCCCGGATCCTCGAGCACATTGAAGCCCGCACCGGTCGCAGGATTTCGGAGCTCTTCCATCTCGTGGCCGGGACGTCCACCGGGGGGATCATCGCCTGTGCCCTGACCTCCCCTGCACCCAACGGAAGGCCCCGTCCGGCTTCAGAAATCGCAGACCTCTACCGCCAGCGGGGCAGAGAGATCTTTCAGAGTTCGTTCTGGCACGGCTTTGGTTCCCTGGGCGGCCTGGTGGATGAGAAATATGAGGCCAGGCATCTCGAAGACATCCTGGAGGCTTTCTTTGGCGACACCATGCTCTCCGAAGTCCATCAGGACCTCCTGGTCACCAGCTATGACCTCCAGACCCGGAAACCCTTCTTCTTCAAGAGCTGGAAAGCCCGGGGCGAGCACGTCAGGGAGGAAGAGGCCGCCGTCCAGCGGGACTTTGAAGTCCGCTGGGTCGCCAGGGCGACGTCCGCCGCCCCGACCTATTTTGAGCCTGCAGTGCTCAAAAAGCGAAACAGGACCCTGCCTCTGGTGGACGGAGGAGTCTTCGCCAACAACCCGGCCATGTGCGCCCTGACCGCAGCCCGAAAGCTCTTCCCCCGGGCCTCGAGGACCATGGTCCTGTCCCTGGGCACAGGGGAAACCCGGCGCACAATCCCCTACGAGGAGGCCAGGGACTGGGGGCTGGCCGGATGGGCCAGGCCACTGCTGTACATCATCTTTGACGGGGTCAGCGATGCTGTGGACTATCACCTGTCCATGCTCCTGTCTCAACGGGATTACTTCAGGTTCCAGACTGCGATGTCCAGCGCACCCGACGATGAAGACGCCCCCAATGACGACATGGATGATGCCCGGCCGGAGAACATCCGTCTCCTGGAGCGGCTGAGCCAGGACATTCTGCAGCGCGACCGGCAGAAGATGAACCGGCTCGTCAGGCAGCTTCGAACCCCCATGGCGCCGCGGGATCAGCTGTCGGGACCCTGAATCCGCGATCCTGGGCAGCGGGCTTCAGCCATGCAGCCAGGCCAGGATGAGGTAGACCGGCGGAAGAGTGGAGAGTCCCAGGGCCAGCCATCTGGACCCGGTTGCCGGCTTGAAAAAAACCACCAGGCACAGCCCGGCGAAGATGGCCGAACCTCGAAGCCCCATGGACAGATAGCTCCAGCGCAGAATGGCTGAATCCAGGCCGGTGAAGACCAGGGCCACAGACATGAGGAGCACGATCAGGCTGCAGGCCCGAATCCTGAGCAGCCGTCCGGTCGAGGACCCACCGCTCCAGAACCGCTCCAGAAAATCGACATCCAGGTTGGTGGTCACCCCCAGGACCAGCCCGGCCCCGGTTCCCAGGACCACCAGCAGCAGGACCGCGGAAAAAAACGCGGACAGAGCAGGGGGAAAGGCCTCATTCAGGAAGAACGGCAGGGCTTGGGCCGACGCTCCGGTCAGCTCGGGATGGTTTGACCTCAAATAGAGGCCGACCACAATCCCCAGCAGCCCGACCGGGGGAATGACGGCTGCGCTCAGGAAGGCGCCTTTTCTGGCCGTGCGCACATCCCTGGCGCTGAAGATGGCCTGGAGATAGACCTGGGTGGAGATGACCCCGACGACCATGGACGCCAGGTCGATCATGCCCCGGCCCCGGCCATAGGAAAAGAGATCGAGCATGTTCTGGTCCCTGGGGAGTCCCTGAAGGATGCCACCAAGCCCGCCCCCCAGCTTCAGGGCCATGCCGGCAGATGCGATGAGCATGGCGTAGAGCAGGAAGAACTTGAACTTGCCAACGAGCCCGGCCCCGGCCACTCCGCCAAAAACGACGAACACGGTCATCAGTGCCAGGGTGATGCCCATCGACGTCAGGGGGCTGAAGGCGAACATGGACTGCAGGATGGCCATGGAGGCCAGAAACTGCCCCACCACATGGACAAACATGCCTACAGAGGTGAAGGCGCTGCTGTAGACCTGAAACGGCTTCCCGAAGTAGGAGCCCAGATATTCAGAAACGGTCAGCAGCTCCCGTTCCCGCAGGGCCCTGGAGAAGAACAGGCCCAGCAGCAGACAGGCCAGGCCGCTGCCCAGGGTGAAGATCCAGGCAGAAAGACCGTCTGAATAGGCCATCTGCACGGTCCCAATGGTCGAGGCCCCGCCCACCAGCGTCCCGATGATCACCCAGGACACCCCCGGGGCCCCGAGTGACCTGCCGGCGACGGAAAAATCTTCGCTGGTCCTGACTGCTCTGGACTTCTTCAGGGACAGGGTGGTGATGGCCAGGAAGGAAAGGGCAAAAACAGCGAGAGAAACCTGGTCGTGCATTGTCTTCCATGTCAGTTTTGCCGCTGGACGGCCTGACAGGTCGAGGGTTGAGGGTTGAAGGCTGCTGGCAAAACTGAAGAGTGTTGTTGCTCTGATTCTGGTTCCTTGTCAACCCGAGTCCAGCCCGTACACGGGCCAAGCCTGAATGATGTTGACCTGCCATGGCCGACCCATGTATCATGATGAGCATATTGCACTGGAGCAGCCATGGAACCTCGAAGAGTCGGCAGCCTCATCCTCCTGGTCGTGATGGTCATCGTTCTCGGGCACAGCGTCTTTTCCCTCTCCCAGGGCCGGTTCAAGCAGGGGATGATCATGTTTCCCATGCTGGCGATCATCTATGTCTTTGGCCATGCAGCCCGGAGCAGGGATCGCAGGGAGCTTGAACTCTTCAACCAGCGGGACGACGAGCATGCCGATTCTGATGACTCGGCTTCGGACAAGGATGGCCCGGGCACGACCCCTGGGAAATGAGCCCTTGAGCAGATCATGAAAAGACGTGTCTGTCGGTGATGGTTGGAACCCTCCTGTCCTCCTGGCCTGACCGCCTGCGGGCCGCACCGCTGCCCGCGGGCTTCTGCACGCTCAGCCTTGCCCTGGGGTGCGTCCTGGCCTGTCTGGCCCTGTGGGCAGACCATTCTGGTCCGGACCTCGGACTGACCGCCAAAAGCCTCTTCTGCTTCAGCGTCGCTCTGTGCTCTGCTGCCGACAGCGTGAGCCGGTACAGGGAGTACCGTCGCTTCAAGCGCCTCTTCCGCCGCTACGGTTTCAGGCCCAGGATCGCCAGTCAGGGGGCGTCGTCCAGATGCCAGAGGGACGCGATCCTGACTGCAGCCGCCGACACCGGGCACCTCCATCAGGCCGAGCTCTTCTTCCACTCCCTGGGCTACAGGTGGTACCACCTCCTTCCGGACACCATCCTGGTCGAGCCGTGGCGATTCTTCAGCCCCCGCTTCCTCAAGTCCACCTTCCTGCCGGGAAAGAACATCAGCTGTTCGTGAACAGATTGCTCCGGAACTGCTCGACGCTTCGCTCCCAGGTGAACTGGAGGGCGTGGTCGCGGCAGGCCTGCGGGTCCATGTCCAGGGCTTTTTCCACGGCGGTCTGCAGATTGTTGTCCAGCCAGCCTGTTGTGCCGTGGACCACGAGATCCTTGGGTCCGACCACCGGGTAGGCGGCCACCGGGACTCCGCAGGCCATGGCCTCGATGAGCACGATCCCGAAGGTGTCCGTCAAACTGGGGAAGACAAAGACATCGGCGTCAGCCAGGTGGACGGCCAGATCTTGGCCGGTTTTGCGACCCAGGAACAGGGCTTCGGGATGGCGATCCTGCAGGGATTTCAGTGCCGGGCCGTCTCCGATGACCACCTTCGTCCCCGGAAGGTCCAGGTCGAGAAAGGCCTGGATGTTCTTTTCCACCGCCACCCGCCCCATGTACATGGACACAGGCCTGGCCACATCGAGGACACGCCCCTGCCTGGGTCGAAAGAGCTCGTGCTCCACCCCGCGGCTCCAGAAGACGAGGTCCTGAAACCCCTTGGACTCCAGCTCCTGCTTCAGGCCCGGGGTGGAGACCATGGTCCTGGAGGCCGGGGCGTGAAACCAGCGAAAGAGCCGGTAGAGCAGTGCCGGGGGGATCTTGAAGCGATCCCGGATGTACTCCGGGAATTTGGTCATGAAGGACGTGGTGAAGCGCAGCTGATGCCGGAGGCAGTACCGTCGTCCAGCCAGTCCGATGGGGCCCTCAACCGGGATGTGAATGGCTTCGGGCTGGAAGGCTGCGAGGATGCTGGACAGTTTGGGGCCCGGCCGCAGGGCCAGCCTGATGTCCGGATAGGTCGGGCAGGGCATGGTCCTGAAGCGGCCCGGGTGAACCACTTCAACCCTGTCCCCCCTGGCTGAGAGTTCCCGGACCATCCGTTCCAGGGTCATGGCTGCCCCGCTCATCTGGGGGGCCCAGGCGTCAGTCAAGAGGGCGATGTTCATCCTTCCGGTTTCCTTGGTTTGATGTCTCCACACCGCCGGCCACCTCCCCATCGTCGCCATCGGGCTCGACGTGCACGGTCCCGGCTGCGCCGTCAACGAGCACAAAAGCCCCTTCGGAGATCAGCCTGGTGGCGTTCTCAATGCCCACCACAGCGGGAATGCCCAGCTCTCTGGCCACGATGGAGCAATGGTTGAGCATGCCCCCTTCTTCGGTGACCACTCCGCCCACGAGATCCAGGACCGGCGTCCACCCCGGATCGGTGTGTTCGGCAATCAGAATGTCCCCTTCCACCAGGTCAGCCGCAGAGGGTTCATGCACGATCCTGGCCCTGCCCCCGGCCCTTCCGGGGCTCGTTCCGGTTCCAGTCAGGGTCTGCCCCTGGGCTCCTGCTCCTTCGGCCGGTCGGCCGTGGACCATGAACCGGGCCGGTCTCGCGGTTCCTCTGGAGACCGTCTCTCGCTCCCGTGACAGGGCCGAAGCCTCAGGTGCGGGCAGCTGACCCTGGATGACCTGGCGGATCTCGGACCTGGTCAAAAAGAAGACCGCTCTGCCCAGCCCGCTCTGCTCCCCGAGTTCGAGCAGCGTCTGCCTCAGAAGGAAAAGGACATGATCCAGGCTGAACCGCAGCTCCTCCCGCTGATCGAGGTATCGCCTGGCCAGCCCAAAGAGGGGACGCCAGAGGAAGAACGGCTGCCTGACCTCGAGCCGGTGACGCCGTGCGCCGTGACCAGTCCCTTCCTGCCTGGCCAGTTGCCAGGCCAGGCTCAAGACCTCCTCTGGCGACTCTTTCCAGCGGGGCACGAGCAGTGTCCTGTGCCTGGCCCTGACGCCATAACGCTCCAGGAAAGAGTGAAGGTCGTTCCTGAACCCTTCAGGGAGCAGAGGAAGTGCCTCTTCAGGCCCGTGGTCGGCCAGCAGCTGCCGGAGCCGGGGGTCATCCCTGATCGTCCGGGCCAGACTCCGAACGTCCCGCTCCATGGTCACGGTCACGTTGTCCGAGCCGCTGCTCAGCCCCGACCAGAACGAGGTCCCGTCCAGCTTGCCCCGCTCCACGGTCAGCCAGTGCAGCCCCCAGGTCAGGACCGTGGCGTACATGTAGGGGAACTGGTTTCGCTCCTGCAGCTCGGCCAGCAGGTTCAACCCAGACTCCGCCCTGTCCAGGAGTCCGGCCGGATCCGAACCGGATGCGGAGGTCTCGTCAAGCTTGTGAAGCCTGGTATTGAAGCGCTTCAGCCAGGCCCTGGTCAACAGAGAGCAGAACAGGGGATGGCTCCCGGGCACCCGGAAACTCAGCCACAGGGCCCGCAGCCCGAGCAGGGTCATTCGAAGCAGGGATGGCCGCTCGATGCTGTCCAGATCGAACTCGGCCGGGAACAGTTCCCTGACCGGCCTGATCCTGAAGCGTCCTGGCAGGAGGGAGAGGACAGCAGACAGGCTGCTGCAGTTGACGTACAGAAATCCGTCGATCACCCCCAGGGTCGGTCTGGGGACAGCGATTTTCAGACGCTGCGCGTATCGGGTCAGATCAAACCGGCGGCTGGACTGCACCATGTGATCAGCCATGAATGGGGTCAAGCGGTCAGCCCACAGGTCATCGGCAATCTTTCGGGTCCATATCCCGGAAGGGGCGCTCTCCTGCGTGTATCTGCCTGTGGTGATCGGCCTGGCCTGAAGCAGCCAGAGCACATCGCTTTTGTCCACAGCCCACTCGATATCCACCGCCTGCCCGGAAAAGCAGTCCTCCACGAGCAGGGTCAGCCCCGCCAGGCGGGAACACAAGTGTTCAGGGGGCTGAGCCGCCCGGGACGGAAGCGACCTTTCCAGGACCTTACCTGTCCTGGAAAGCCGGCACCTGATCGGGGTCTCCTTCCCGCTGACCAGATGCTCTCCCATCCCGGCCACGATCTCGGCGATCATGTCCTGCGGCCCCCCGGCCACAGGGTTGCGGCTGAAGACCACCCCGGCGAACTCGGCCTGGATCATGGCCTGGATGATCACCCCCATCCTCGGGGTGCGGCCCTGGAGATCCCTGTATTCCAGGTAACGGCGGATCGCCTCCTGGTCCACGGCCTGCCAGCAGGTCTCCACAGCCCGGAGCAGAGCCTCGTCGTCTCTGACCTGGAGGATGCTCGTGTACTGCCCGGCAAAACTGAGACCCTCGAGATCCTCCAGGGTCGCCGACGATCTGACAGCAACGCCCCCCCTGTCCAGGCCCAGATCCCGGGCAGTCCTGAGTACGGCCTGTTCAAGGCCCGCAACCCAGGAACCGTGCCGTTGATAGTGGGCATGGCACTCCACCGGGAGGCACGCCGCTTTGGGGACCTGTTGCCCGTGCCGACAGCTCCTGGCCAGGTTGGCGAATTTGTGCCCCACAATCCGGGCATCCAGGGCCAGGTCGTGGTCAAGGGGAATCAGGGATGCACATGCGGGCGTGGTCACATGCTTCGGCCTCCAGGGCTGAATCAACCAAAAGGTCGTGAGGGTAGTGCAGAAATGTGACGAAAAGATGACAAAAGGAATGTATTCTGTACACCTTGCTCATATCGTGGTAACCTGTACGCAAACCGTAAATCTCCTTTCGAGCAGGAGAAAGGGGGGCATCATGGACGCGAACAGGCATCCGCTCTGGGATCTCCTCGATTCGAGGACCCTACGTCAGCTCTGGCCGATTCTGGCCTTTGTGACCCTCGGCGCACTGATCCTCTGGAACCTGTCCATGCTCACAGCAACAATCCCAGCTCTCTCCTTCAGCACATTTCACCACCACCTCCAGGCAGGACACATCGCCAGGATCGACGTCCAGGGCGAGACCATCACCGGCCAGTTCAAGCCGGAGTTCCAAAAGGGAAAAAAACCCTCGACCAGACCGAGGCCGGATTTCAAGACTCACATCCCCTCCTTCGCCGGGCAGGGGTTGATGCAGGAAATCCTGAGGCAGCAGGTCCTGGTCACGGTCCATCCCAGGAGCAACCATTTTGTCGGCTACCTTTTGCTGGCCATCCTTCCGGCAGCTCTTCTGGCCTGCTTTGTCATCGGCAGATACAGGGCCATGCGGTCGTCCTCTCCAGGCCAGAACTCCATGCATCGCGGAAGCACGGCCCAGATGGAGGACAGAAGCCGACGCGACCGCTGAAGGCCCTCGACAGAGCAAGGCCCTGCCCAAGCCATGCGCTTGGGATGAGTGGTCAGGACGGAAAGGATCGTGCCCATTCTCAGGCCTCATGCACCCTGAGGCTCTGGTTCACCGAGCTCTCTGACGGCCTGGGCGTACCTGGTTCGAATCTCCTCCAGTCCCCTGGCATCGATGGGCCCTTTCCAGGTCCGGACTTCGGTGAACCGCTTCGGGATGCGGACCTCTTCCGGCCTGTACCCGGTCCGGAAGCGGGTCTGCCAGCGCAGCTTCTGAACCTCTCCAGCCTTGTGATCCACGTTTTCGGCCAGTTCGGCGTACCCCAGAGCCTGCAGACATTCGGCAACCGTCTCCTGCTTGTACACGCTGCGGGCAAAGAGGCAGGCCACCAGGCTGGTCAGGAGACAGCGGGCTCTTTCGTCCTTGACCAGGAAATCGACGGTTGAGTCGGGATCGATGTCCTCCATTTCCTGATCCAGGGAATAGGCCCCGGCATCCAGATGAGAGTGCCTGAACCCCAGGGACTGGAGGCTGAAGTAGCTCTCCCCCGTGGCGTACCCGGCCATCTCCTGCCCCAGGACACAGGCGAAGTCCCCACCGCCATAGCTCTGGACCGCTGCCTCGGTCCCCTGGGCCAGAAGGGCGTAAAACCGGTTGGCCATCCCCCCCGTCTTGACAACGGCCTCCCTGTAGGCGCGTGCATCCCCGAAGCGCAGTTCCAGACCGGTTTCCTGGGTTCCGATCACCCCTCTGTCCAGGGCCTCCGTGGCCCAGGCCAGGGCCACACCGGTGCTGATGGCATCCAGTCCCTGCTTCTCCACGGCATGGATCAGGGAGAGGACGCTGGAGGGGTCGGTCACCCCGAGCATGGACCCCAGGGCGAACAGGAGCTCATAGTCATAGGCCACCTGGCTGTACTTGAACCGGTGCCCGTCCGCGAACTGCTCCCTGAGGACGCCGACATGAATGCAGCCCACGGGGCACCCGGAGCAGGCGGTGTTGCGCAGGAGCATCTCGTCGGCATAGTGCTCCCCGGAGATGGCCTCCACCCGACTGTCCCGGGTGGACTGGAGGTTTCGCCAGGGCAGGGACTGCAGGGCGTTCAGGGGGGTCATGTTCTGCGCCGTCCCCAGGTCATGATACTTGCTCATCATCTTGGTGCTGGTCAGATCCCGGTAAATGGACCTGAACAGGTTCCGGTACGCCTTCCCCTGGGGGATGTCCTGGCTTTCGTCACCCTGGATGATCACGGCCTTGCAGTTCTTGCCTCCCATCACCGTGCCCGCCCCCAGCCGACCGAAATGGCGGTAGGTGTCCACATTGATGCAGGCAAACGCGGACCCGTTCTCCCCGGCCGGACCGATCCTGGCGATGGACCTGTGCCCCGGGCTTTGCGGGAACATCCGCCGCAGCAGACGACCGGTCTGGAACACGTCTTCATGACCCAGAAAGTGGACGTCCCTGACCTCGATCCGCCTGGACCCCACAAGCACACAGGAGAGCAGGGCCGCCCTCCCGGTGAGCATCAGGGCGTCAAAGCCTGCAAACTTCAGGGCCAGGGCCATCCGCCCCCCGGCATGGGACTCGGCATACTGGTCGTGATACGGGGACTTGAACCCGCAGACCACCTTGCTCATCAGGGGAAAAAAGCCTGTCAGCTGCCCGATGGCAAAGATCAGCGGCTGGTCGGGGTGATCGAACCGTTCGTCAGGCAGGCCGAAAGACTGAAACAGCCTGGCGGCCAGGCCGCTCCCCCCCAGATCAGCAAACCGGTCCCCAAAAGAGATGACCTCGCCCTGGCCGCTGTCCAGGTGAACCCTGAGGACCCGGAACCCGTTCTCAGCGGACATGCTCCACCTCCTCTGCAGCTTCGGATGTCGCCGTGTCCCCGCCGACCATCTCCAGACAGTTGTGGGGGCAGAAAGCGACGCATCGCCCGCACTGGATGCAGACGTAGGGCGAGTTGTCCACCTCCAGATACACCGCGTCGACAGGGCAGGCCCTGGCACACTCCCCGCACCTGATGCACAGCTCCCGCTTGAGGATCACCCCGCCCCCCTTTCGCTGGCTGAAGGCCCCCGTTGGACAGGCCTGGACACAGGGGGCAGGGTCGCAGGCCAGGCACTGCTTGGCCTCGAAACCGGTGGTCATGCCGCCGGAGGAAATGATCCTGATCCCGGCCGTGTTCCAGGACAGCTTCCCGTAAACCAGCCTGGCACAGGCCAGGGAGCAGGAATGGCAGCCGATGCAGCGATCCATCCGCGTTGCCCGCATGACTTTCATGATTGACCTCCTGAGAGCAGGGCAGGAAACACACCCTCAGACCAAGGGTTGATGAACGCGAGCCGCCCCGGGACTGAAAGCCTGCAAACGATGTTCTGAGCGCTCCCGGACCCGGTGCCGCAAGTCCCCCGGAGGGGACGTTCAGCTCGCCCGGACCGCGACGACCTCTGCCTGGGCCGTGACCTCATCACGGGCCAGAAGCTCCACCTGGACCGTCATGGACCTGGTCCCCTCCTTGACCACCCATCCTTTGAGGACCAGCTCATCATCCACTGGCGTGGGCTTGATGTAGTCCACGGTCATTCTCCTGGTCACGAACATGGTCGAAGGTTCGGTCTCCTGGGGGTCGACCCGGGTCGTGTTGACGTGGCCCACGGCTGTCCAGACCCCGTGGCAGTCGAGCAGGGTGGCGATGATTCCGCCGTTGAGCACCCCGGGAAAGGCGGTGTGGTGGGGCTGCGGCCTGAACCGGCAGACAGCCGTGCCCTCCTCCATGATCGACTTGATGCGCAGCCCCTGGTCGTTGTCCGCTCCGCACCCAAAGCAGACCCGGGCTGGATGGCCTGCAGGCAGGGTATCCTGCAAGGAATTCTGATCCATGGTTCCCTCCATGTTTTCAAGGCCAGGACCGCTTCAACGCGGACGCGGTCCTGGGAACAGGTGTCATATGCTCCATGGTGGATGTGGCCCGCACCCCAGGTGCGAACCTAAAAAAAGGTGGTCACAGCGTCAACACAGGCCGTGTGGCCTTTTTTCAAAAAAAATTAATTCAAACAATTGATTACAGATTGATTGAAAAGAGTTCTTTTTATTGACAACGAGCCGCCCTTTTCGCATCCTCTACCATGACGGGCTGCTGGCGGCACGCCCGGACCTGCCTTCATGAAGATGTCAAACCAGGACTTCAACCCTGAAGAGGATCAACACGACCATGAACAGACGCGATTTCATCAAGTGGCAGTTTGCCGGATGCCTGGCGGCCATGACCGGGCTCAGACTGCACAACCCTGCGGCCGCCCTGGCCTCTGGTCAACCTGACCTGGCCGTGGTCCAGGGCGGCCCTGGCCCGGCCGCCAGGGCCAGTGTCGAACTCCTGGGAGGGATGACGTCCTTTGTCCGGCCCGGGGACAAGGTGGTCATCAAGCCCAACATGAGCTTTGCTCAGCCACCGGAAGCCGGCACCAACACCCACCCGGACGTGATTCAGGCCCTGGCGGCCATGTGCCGGGAGGCTGATGCCGGGTCCATTGCCGTTCTGGACAACCCTCTCAGTGACGGCGAGCGCTGCCTCGAATCCAGCGGCATCCGCTCGGCCGGCCAGGCCGTCCCCCAGTGCAGGGTGGAGACCCAGAAATCCTCTGAACGGTTCCGGGAAGTCGACCTCCCCCAGGGGGTCCTGCTCAAGCAGACCGAGATCATGAAAGACGTTCTGGAGGCCGATGTGCTCATCGCCGCCCCGGTGGCCAAGCACCACTCCAGCGCCGGGGTCAGCCTGTCCATGAAGGGCATGATGGGCCTGATCCTCAACCGGGGCGTCTTTCACTGGCGCTATGACCTGCACACGGCCATCGTCGACCTCTGCACCAGGCTCACCCCCCAGCTCACGGTCATCGATGTCAGCCGGGCCCTGACCACCCGCGGCCCCTCCGGGCCGGGAAAAGTGGTCAGGATGGACACTGTGGTCGCGTCCAGGGACATGGTCGCGGCCGACGCCCAGGTGGTGGCCATGGTCCCGTGGTACGGCAAGTCAATCGCCCCCAGGCAGGTCAAACACATCCGTGAAGCCCACGACAGGGGGCTCGGCCGCATGGACATCGACAGGCTGGAGGTCAAGCGCATCCAGCTATGATCTCCTTTCGCCGCTTCACCCAGCTCCTCTTCCTGCTCCTCTTCCTGGGGCTGCTGACCTGGACGTCGTCTCCCATGGCTCCATGGCTGGGTGTGGAGGCCCTGGTGGCCCTGGACCCCCTCATCGCCCTCGGGGTCCTGCTCTCCACCGGAGTGATCATCCCGGGGCTGACAGCCCTGGCCATCCTCCTGGCCGGGACCCTTCTCCTGGGGCGATTCTTCTGCGGCTACCTCTGCCCTTTGGGGACCACCTTTGACCTGACCAGGCTGGCGACCGCTCCGAAGAAGCCCTCACCGCCGTCCTGGACCCCCAGGCCGGCATGGCGAAAGGTCAAGGTCGTCCTGCTCCTGATCATGGCCGCCTCGGCCCTGTTCTCGCTGAACCTCGTCCACTGGGGCTCCCCCCTGTCCCTGGTCGCCCGTCTCTACGCCCTGGTCATCGGGCCCGGCCTGGAGTTCCTGCTCCAGCACACGGCCCGGGGCCTGGAATCGGCAGCCGATCTGGCCGGGCTGGACCTGACCCTGCCTTTTGGCCAGCCCTCAAGGTACGCCACGCTCGTTGTCCTGGTCCCGTTCTTTGTCCTCCTGTTGAGCCTGGACAGGCTCATCCCCAGGTTCTGGTGCCGCTACCTCTGCCCCTCGGGGGCCGTCTTCGCCCTCCTGGGGCACAGGCCGCTCCTCAAGCGGCAGGTTGCCGAGTCGTGCATCCAGTGCGGCCTGTGTCAGTCCAGATGCCCCATGGATGCGATCCCCGAGGACCCATGTGCGACCCTGAACGGGGAGTGCATCGTCTGCCAGACCTGCGTCCGGGTCTGTCCTGTCCAGGCGGTGAGCTTTTCCAGGCCCGGCAGCCGGCACAGGCCGCTCTTCCTCCCTGGCCGGCGGAGCGCCATGGCAGCCATCGGGGCCGGGCTGGGACTGGCCTTCCTCGGCCGGACCGGCCTTGGCGAATACTGGGCCCGGAGCGACAAGGGGTCCATCATGCCCGGGCAGCTCATTCGCCCCCCCGGGTCTGTCCCGGAAACTGTCTTTCAGAACCTGTGCATCAGATGCGGGCTGTGCATGAAGGTCTGCCCGACGAACATGCTCCAGCCGGCCTGGGATGAGAACGGGATTTCAGGCGTGTTTTCGCCTCTGGCCGTTGCCAGGCGGGGCCCGTGCGAACCCGGATGCACGGCCTGCGGTCGAGTCTGTCCCACCGGGGCCATTCGATCCCTGGACCCGGCAGAAAAGATGTGGGCCAAGATGGGGACTGCCGTCATCGACACAGACACCTGTCTGGCCTGGGCCCATGACCAGAGCTGCCTGATCTGCGACGAAGCCTGTCCTTATGGAGCCATTCGCCTCAAGCAGGTGCAGTCCCAGGAGGTGGCTCTCCCGGTGGTTCGCTTCGAGCAGTGCACAGGGTGCGGGTTCTGTGAGCACGCCTGCCCTGTTCAGGCAAAACCGTCCATTCGGGTCGCCCCCATGTGGCAGATGAGACTCGAAACCGGCTCCTACGAACTGGAAGGCCGACGCCTGGGGATGGACATCAGCCGGGGGGGGAAGGAGGCGCTTGAGGCGGAAGAGCCCTCCCAGGGGCTGCCGCCGGGGTTCACGAACTGATCAGCTCTTGTCGGTCCGCTTTCTTTCGGCCCAGGCCTGGCGAAGCTTTTTCCTGATCTCCGACCATTCCTGGCGGTTGAACCGGCCCTGGCGGTACATGTCCTTGAGCTCGCTGGTCAGGGAGTCCAGATCGTAGACCCGATCGGACAAGCCCCTGTCCCTGGCCAGCCTGGTCAAATGGCTCACGGTCTTGTCTCCGGCCATCCGGGCCCATTTGTCGCCGTATCTGGCGGCCACCTTGCCGACTGCGCTGAAAAGAATCTTCTTGCTGACCACGTCTCACTCTCCAGAAGCTCGAGCTGATCTCGTGAATCGAGGCCTCAGCTGGGGTTCATCCTCAAGGCCCGGGCGTAGAATCTGGCCTTGTCCTGATAATGCCTTGCACTGCCAAGGATGCGGGACCGCTCCTCGGGAGAGGTCTGTCGGATCACCCGCCCGGGAGACCCCATGACCACCGAGTTGTCAGGGATCTCTTTGCCCTCCGGGATCAGCGTGTTGGCCCCGATCAGGCAGTTCGAGCCCACCCGGGCCTGATTGAGGATCACCGCGTTGATGCCGATCAAGGTCTCCTGCCCGACGATGCAGCCATGGATGACCGCATTGTGCCCCACTGTCACGGTGTGTCCAAGGTTGAGCTCCAGCCCCTCGTCCGTGTGCAGCACGGCCCCGTCCTGGATGTTGGTTCCCTCGCCGATCACGATCCGGTCGTTGTCAGCCCGAAGAACCGTGTTGAACCAGATGGAGCAGTCGGCCTCGAGGACCACCGAACCGATGATCACTGCCGTGTGGGCGATGTACCCCGCCCCGTTGCCCTCAACACTGCGATCGCCGATCCCGAAAATGGGGCTCATGCTTTGCTCCATGCCGCGGCGGAGAACCCGAATCTCAGCGGGTCTGCCCAGGCCCGGTTTCAGGCGCTTTCTCCCTCAGACCCTGCTCCAGCTCCTTTTCGAGCCGGTCCAGGACCTTGCCCGAGAGATCCAGCAACCGGTCCACATTCTGGCGAATGGTCTCTTTGGCCGACTCGCTCAGGTTGCCTCCGTCGTTTCGGGCCGTCTTCCGAAGACTCTCCAGGGAAAGGCTGAGGTACTCAAGCACGTTCTTCAGGTCCAGACGCAGGCTGTCCAGCTGCTCCTCGACCCCGGCCATCCGACCCTGAATCCGGGTGTCCAGGTTCTGGACCTGATCGGAAAGAGAGGCTATGCTCTTCTCAAGCTCGTCCAAGCGAGACTGGACCTGCGCATCCTGAGAGCTGCATCCCAGGAGCAGGGCCAGCAGAAGCAACGGCAGCAGAAGACGGTTCACCGAACACCCCTTGTGTCAAACATGATTTCGGAGTCACGTTTCAGCGCGGCCGCCGGCCGCGCTGGAATGAAACAGCACTTTTTGAACAGTGCCAGGCACTTCACCCGGAGTCAATCCTGGCCCAGGCCTTTGCCTGTCGCCACCAGGGAGAGCTATGCAGCACCCCCCAGACCATTCCGGCAACACTTCGGGCCCTGCCAGCCTGAATCCGGCCTGTAACAGCATTGCAGGGATGACCATCCTCTCCCCTGGGACGCGCCGCCTCTTGACGCTTGCCCTGATGTGCCTCGTCCTGCTCATCCTGGCCGCGGCCTGCTGGATTCCCTTTGGCTACGAATCCTCATCCATCCTCTACCAGTTCGGCCTGGACCGGACCCTGCTCAGGGCCGGAAAAATGGTCGGGCTCTCGGCCGCGGTGCTGCTCCTTCTCCAGATTGCCAGCGCCTCGCGCCTGCATTGGCTGGACCGCATCCTTGGCCTGAACAACCTCTACGCCGGACACCGGGTCCTGGCGATCATGGCCCTGGCCCTGGCAGCGGCCCATCCGCTTCTGGTCCTGGGGCCCAACGGGATCTTCAGCCTGAAGCCGACCATGGAGTTCTGGCCGGAATGGCTCGGGGTCCTGCTCGTCATCACCCTGGCCGCCACCGTGATCCTGGCCATCTGGCGGGAAAAGCTCAGGCTGCCCTTTCACCTCTGGTGGCTCGGGCACCGCCTGGTCACTCCGGTCCTGGTCGTCCTCCTGGGGATCCACACCTTCTCTGTCAGCGACACCTTTGCCAGCGGGCCGCCCCGAACCCTGCTCATCCTGGCCCTGGCCCTGTTCGGCCTGGCCTGGGCCAGGCTCAGGATCCTGTCCCTCCTTCCCGCAGGGGCGCCCTTCACGGTCACTGGCGTCAACCCGGTATCCCGGGACGCTGTCAGGGTCGAGCTCGCACCGGCCAGAGGGACCCATTTCCCCTTTGCCCCCGGTCAATTCTCCTTCGCCACCTTTGCCAGCCCTGCCCTCTCCAGGGAGGAGCATCCCTTCACCATCGCCTCCAGCCCGCTGGAGCAGGACAGGCTGGAGCTGATCATCAAAAAGTGCGGCGACTGGACAGAAGGGGTGGACAAGCTGCAAAAAGGGAGCAAGGCCGGCATACAGGGTCCTTTCGGGCTCTTCTCCATCTGCGCCCACCCCGAGGCCGAGAGCTTCGTCTTCATTGCCGGAGGGGTGGGGATCACCCCCTTTCTGTCCATGCTCAGGACCATGGCCAGGGCCGGGGACCCGCGGTCGGCGACCCTGCTCTGGAGCAACAAGACCCATGCCGATGTCTTCCTGGCTGAAGAGCTCCAGGAGATCGCCCAACAGCTCGAGCATGGCCGGGTCGAAGTGGTCATCACCCGGGAAACCCCATTGGAAGGGCAGCCCCAGAGGCTGGACCGTCAGGGCCTGGAAGACCTGCTGCCGGACTGGGGACCAGCCACCCATTTCTTCATCTGCGGCCCCCAGGCCATGATGGACGCGGTCCGCGGTCACCTCCTGGACATGGACGTGGGCAAGGACCGCATCCACATGGAGAGGTTCAAGCTCTGACCCCGACCCACTGCAAAGGCCCCTGCCAGGTTGAAGGCGGTCCGACAGCCTGGCCAAGTCGCTCTTCGAGCCTCAACCCCCAGCCCGTCAGTACAGCCAGAGGCTGTGATGACAGATGAGGAGATGATCATGAAAAGACACGTCCTGACCTCTATCCTGCTCCTGTCCCTGATCGTGCCTGCCGGTTCATGGGCCGCCGCCCAGGAATGGGACCTGGACCGGGCCCATGCCAACCTCTACTTCGACATCACGCACATCTTTTCCACGACTCGGGGCCATTTTGACGATTTCAGCACCTCTTTCGCCTTTGACCCGAACAATCTGGACCAGAGCCGTTTCGAGTTCACCGTGGACATCGACAGCGTCAACACCAACCTCTCCAAACGGGACCAGCATCTGCGGTCGGATGACTTCTTTCACGCCTCCAGGTATCCTGAAATGACCTTCAAGAGCACTGAAATCAAGCACCTCCAGGGCGACGAGTACCAGGTCACCGGCGACCTGCAGCTCAAAGAGGTCACCAAAACCCTGACCGTCCCCTTTGTCTTTCATGGGGTGACCGAAAGCCCTCTGCAGAAAGACGTCCTGGTGGCCGGATTTGATGCCAGCTTTGCCCTGGACAGGCTGGAGTACGGGGTGGGCAGCGGCAAATACTTCAAGATGGGCGTGGTGGGCAAAGATGTCCTGGTGACCATTTCTCTGGAGATGGTCCGCGAGGAGTGAGGCAGGATCATGGCCGCTGACCAGCTGGCCGGGACAGCCCCGGGGGCAGGACCGCCCTGCCCCCTGTGCGCCTCCACGGACGCATCCACGTACCATGCAGACCGCCAGCGGTCCTACATGTCGTGCCCCATATGCGGCCTGGTCTTTGTGCCCTCGGGCTTTCACCTCTCCCCGGAGCACGAAAGGGCCAGGTACGACCAACACCGGAACGACCCGGCTGACCCGGGATACAGGGGATTTCTCTCCAGGCTGGCGCACCCCCTGACGGCCAGAGTGCCTCCCCCGGCAGAAGGGCTTGACTTCGGGTGCGGACCAGGACCTGCCCTGCCGGCCATGCTGGAAGAGCAGGGTTACGACGTGGAGCTCTTCGACCCCTACTATGCCAATGAACCGTCCCGGCTGGAGGGGAGCTATGATTTCATCACCTGCAGCGAGGTGCTCGAGCATCTGGCCAACCCATGGCAGACCCTGATTCAGCTGCGGACCATGCTCCGGCCGGGCGGCTGGCTGGGGATCATGACCAAGCTGGTCCTGAGTCCGGAACGTTTCGCCGGCTGGCACTACATCCGGGATCCGACCCACATCTGCTTTTTCTCCAGGGAGACCTTTGTCTGGCTGGCGGACGCCCTTGAACTCCACCTGGAATTCGTCGACAGCGACGTGATCCTTCTTCAGCGCGGCCTGTGGACGCGCTGAAGAAGGAGTCAGGAGAAAGAATTCAGGAGACAGGAGTCAGCCCGGCCTCTGGCCGGGCTGATGGTCGAGGGTTGAGGGTGGATGTTTGAGGGA
>CAZNIP010000028.1:0-31799 GCA_964573115.1 uncultured Desulfohalobiaceae bacterium
TGTCCCGTTATCGGGGTGCGTTGTCCTCAACCCTCGACCTGTCAGCCCGGCCAGCGGCCGGACTGACATCTGGTACCTCCCCCCGTGCCTTTTGGTCAAGACAGCCAGCGCGCCTGAAGATCATCAAAAGTGTTATTATAGGTTATTATATGTACGAATATTTATTTAAGACTATAAATTGTTTTTTTACAGCTTATAATGACAACAAGCTTGACTTCTTTGAGGCTCTTTCACAGAATTTCCGGGCACGCCACATCCATCTCAAACCAAGGAGGATGCCATGAAAAAGACCATCGGAGCCCTGGTGATCATGCTGCTCTTTCTGGCCACAGGAGCCATGGCCAAGGATTGCAAGGCCATCTATGGGAGCTCGGACCAGCCTTTGCGGATCGCCACTGGAAGCCCAGGCGAGCTTGGCCTGCTCGAGGTCCTGGCTGATGCCTTCAACGCCAGGCACCAGACCTCGATCTGCTGGAAAAAGGCCGGTTCCGGGGCCTCGCTCAACCTGCTCAAGAAAGGGGAGGTGGACCTGGTCATGGTCCATGCCCCGGGAGCAGAAAAAAAGGCCATGTCAGAAGGCTGGGCCGAGAATCGGACCTTACTGGGATCGAACGAGTTCTACATCGTAGGTCCCAAGTCTGACCCGGCCAACATCGCCCAGGCCGAAGACGTGGCTCAGGCCTATACCCGGATCGCCAACGCAGAGGCCCCTTTCCTCTCAAGGGGCGACAACTCCGGAACGCACAAGAAGGAGATGTCCATCTGGGACATGGCCGGGATCTCTCCATCGGGAAACTGGTACATGATCACCAACGACTTCATGATGGCCACCCTGAGGAAAGCCAACGAGGTCAACGGCTACTTCATGACCGACTCGAGCACCTGGGTGGCGGGAAAGAAAGGTCTGGACAACCTGGCCGTGCTCTTCACGGGCGATCCCTACCTGGTCAACGTCTATCACGCTTTGAGCGTGCCAGAAGGCACAGAGAACGCCGGACTGGCCAGAGCCTTCATCGACTTTGCGGCCGGCGAGATGGGCCAGGAGATCATGGGGAGCTACGGCTTGCAGCAGTTCGGCCAGCCCATGTACAATGATGCTGACTATGCCGGCCAGTACGATCATTGACCACCCAAAAAAGGAGGCCTGAAACCATGAAGATGAGCGCCCGCAACACCCTGGAAGGAACAGTCAAGGCCATCACCATGGGGGATGTGAACAGCGAGGTTGTTTTGGAGCTGCCCGGAGGCCAGGAGATGGTCTCGGTCATCACCACCCAGTCCGTGAAACGTCTGGGACTGCAGGAAGGCAAGCCGGCCAAGGCCTTTGTCAAGGCCTCGAGCGTGATGATGATTGTCGACGACTGATCCCACCCGGCAAGCCAGGGAAGGCAGAAATCCGCGGCAAATCCCTGGACACTGTCGTTTCCGGCTCAACCCGCTGAGCATGTCTGCACATGGGTGGACGCTGCAGAAGTGACCGCTCCTGAAAGAACCCCGGGGCCAAGACCCGGGGTTCTTTTTGATCGACACCTCCTCCCGATCAGGTTCAGCCCTGCTGACCCTTACGAAAAGCATTGATGTATTCAATCGATTGACTCAACCAATCGATTGACTTACTCTCGTTCTCAACGACGCAAGGAGGACGTGGATGACCAGAACGCTTTCGATCCTGGACCGGTCGACTCCGCGCAGCCCCAGGGAGCAGCTCCTGGAGGCCGGGCTGGACGTCTTTGGCGAGCATGGCTACAACGCGGCCACGACCCGGATGATCGCCAAAAGGGCCGGGATGAACATCGCCGCCATCCCCTACTACTTCAATGGAAAGCGTGGGCTCTACCATGCCGTTGTCGAGCTGGTGACCGAAACCATCGTGCACCGTCTCCAGGCGCCGCTGGACGACATTGAAAAGGCTCTGACCCAGACCAGGCCGGGACCTCAGGAAGCCCGGGAACTGTTTGAACGACTCCTCATGGGACTCATCGACCTCATGGTCGGGTCAAAGGAAGCCCAGCGGTTCATGCGCATCATCCTCAGGGAGCAACTCTACCCGTCCCCGGCCTATGACCTCCTGTTCTCCCGCTTCATGGAGCCCATGCTGACCCCCCTGTCCCAGCTTGTGGGTCTGGCCACAAACTCGACCTCGTCCAGAGAATCGGTCCTGCGGGCCTTTTCTCTGCTCGGACAGGTCCTCGTCTTTCGCATCGGCCGGGAAACCATGGTCCGCTCCCTTGGCCTGGACGGGTACAGCCCGGAAGAAACCCAGGAAATCCGGAACATCGTCCTGGAACAGACCAGGGCCGCACTGGGACGTCTGAACGGGGCGAGTCAGCTTTCATGAAGACGCCTTCAAAGCGTTGGTCTTCACGTGAGGAAACATGAAAAAGACACTCATCCTGGTCCTGGTTTTGATCGTTCTGCTGCTGGGAGGCGGAATCTGGTGGTGGCAGAATGGCAAAAACTCCGAACCTGCCGACACCTTGACCCTGTATGGGAATATTGACATTCGCGATGCCCAGCTCGCCTTTCACGAGCAGGAAAGAATCAGCCAGATTCTGGTCGAGGAAGGCGACGCCGTTGCCCAGGGTCAGATCGTGGCCAGGCAGGACAGCACCCGGCTCCAGGCCCGGATCAGGGAAGCAGAGGCCCTGGTGGCCGCTCAGCAGCAGAGGGTCAACAAGCTCCTGGCCGGAACCAGGGCCCAGGAGATCAAACGTTTGCGAGCCGAGGTGCAGGCCCTGGAGAAGAACGTGTCCAACCTGAAGCGCACCTTTGAGCGAATTCAAACGACCACCAGAAAAGGCGCCTCGACTGAGCAGGCCAGGGACGATGCTCAGGCCAGGTATGAGGTGGAAAAAGCCCGCCTGGCCGCCATGAGGCAGGCCCTGGCCCTGGCGGTTGAAGGTCCGCGCCAGGAGGACATCAACGAGGCCAGGCAGCGGCTGCAGGCCGCGAAGGCCTCCCTGGAGCTGCTCCAGGTCCGGCTTGACGACCTGATTTTGAGATCCCCCAGCAAGGGTCTTGTCCGGAGCAGGATCCTGGAGCCCGGGGAGATGGCCAACCCGAACCGCCCGGTCCTGACCCTGGCCCTGACCGATCCCAAATGGGTCCGGGCCTATGTGCCCGAGCCAGACCTCGGCCGCATCAAGCCCGGCATGAAGGCCAGGGTGCTCGGCGACTCCTTCCCGGACAGACCCTTTGTGGGCAGAGTCGGGTTCATCTCCCCGGTGGCCGAGTTCACGCCCAAACGTGTTGAAACCCCTGATCTGCGCTCAAAGCTGGTCTACGAGGTCCGAATCAATGTCCAGGACCCGGGCAACATGCTTCGCCTGGGCATGCCGGTCACGGTCCGGATAGACCTCAACCCTGAGGCATGAAGACGACACCATCTCAATTCATTGCAGATTCTCCCGGGACCTCGGATGTGGCCCTCCAGGCCAGGGAGCTGGAAAAGGAGTTCCGGCCGCCCAAAGCCAGGCCTGTTCAGGCCTTGCAGGGCATCTCCCTGGACGTCTTTCAGGGGCAGGTCACAGGGATTGTGGGTGCCGACGGGGCCGGCAAGACCACCCTGATCCGCATTGCCGCTGGGCTGCTCAAGCCCAGCAGGGGGTCGATCTCTGTGCTTGGGCTGGACCCTGTCCGGGAGGGCCTGGAGATCCAGAGCCGTATCGGGTACATGCCGCAAAAGTTCGGTCTGTACCAGGACCTGACCGTTCAGGAAAACCTCGATCTCTTCGCCGATCTTCAGGGGGTGGGCATGGACCTCCGCCAGCCACGGTATGACCGGCTCTTGAAGATGACCGGGCTCGGTCCATTCACCACCCGGCTGGCTGGAAAACTCTCCGGAGGGATGAAGCAGAAGCTCGGGTTGGCCTGCTCCCTGGTCAAATCCCCCCGAATGCTCCTTCTGGACGAGCCCACTGTGGGCGTGGACCCGGTCTCCCGCCGGGATCTCTGGGACATCGTGGACGAGCTGGTGAAACAGGAAGGGATCGGGGTGCTCCTGTCCACAGCCTATCTGGACGAGGCTGAACGATGCGACGACGTTGTCGTCCTGCACGAGGGCAGCAAGCTCGACCAGGGACCGCCGCGCCACTTCCATGACCTGGTCAGGGGGCGCGTGGCCCTGATCAGCCCGTCACAGACGTCCAGCCCGAGATCGATTCAGCACCTCGTGGCCGGCCATGTCCTGGACGCGACCATCCGATCGGGCCGGGTCCGGGTCGTGACCCTGGAACAGGCCCAAGAGACGATGGCCGGCCTGGTTCCGGAACCCAGGTCCACGGAGATCCGTGAAGCCGAGCCCTCGTTTGAAGACGGGTTCATGAGCCTGATCCCCAGACGGGAAGCAGGCCTCCAGGCTGCTTCACAGCCAGGCAAACCTCACACCGGCCAGAGCGGTATCGTGGTCAGGACCAGGGAGCTGTCCAAGGTCTTCGGCCAGTTCGAGGCGGTCAGGAAACTGAGCTTCGACGTTCATCAAGGGGAAATTTTCGGGCTGTTGGGACCGAATGGGGCTGGGAAGTCCACCACCTTCCGGATGCTCTGCGGGCTCTTGAGCGTCAGTTCGGGCCGGGTCAGCGTGGCCGGGCACGACCTGAGGCATTCCAGGGCCAGAGCCAGGGCACACCTGGGATACATGGCCCAGCAGTTCTCCCTCTACACCCAGCTCAGCGTTTTTGAAAACCTGCGCTTTTTCGGCCGGATCTACGGCCTGTCCGGAAAGAGGCTTCTGCAGAGGATCGACTGGGCCTATGGCGAGTTCGCCCTCCATGCCTGGAGGAACACGGCTGCCGGGGAGCTGCCCGGGGGCTACAGACAGCGGTTGGCCATGGCTGCGGCCCTGCTCCACGAGCCGGACATCCTCTTCCTGGACGAGCCCACTTCTGGTGTGGACCCCCTGGCCAGACGGGAGTTCTGGCTCAGGATCACCGGCTTTGCCGAAAAGGGGGTCACTGTCGTGGTCACGACCCATTTCATGGAAGAATCCGAGTACTGCGACCGGATGCTCATCATGTCCCAGGGGGACGCCCTGGCCATGGGCACGCCGGACGAGATCCGGTCCATGGCCCGCACAGCCGAGACCCCGGACCCGACCGTTGAAGACGCCTTCATCGCGTTGGCTCTGGGGGATGTCGCTGGGCACGGAGCTGAACAAGAAGGTTGAGAAGGTTGAACTGGTTGAGAGAGTTGAGGAAGAAAGGCGACGTCTCGGCTTCTTCGTGTCCTGGTGGCCCGAACTGCTCGAGAGGGTGGCAGCCTGCTGAAAGAAGCATGTCTCAACATGGAAATTGAGAAGACGATGAAGAGCAAACAAGCCATGAATCGTCGTGTCCTCTTTCTGATGCGCCTGCGCGGCATCCTGCGCAAGGAGACGCTCCAGATCAGGCGGGATCCGAGCAGCATCGCCCTGGCTATCCTCCTGCCCATGGCCCTGCTGTTCATCTTTGGCTATGGCGTCTCACTGGATGCCGACAACGTGCCCATCGCCATCGTGCTCGAGGACGGCAGCCCGGAGGCCAGGGAGCTGGCCGCCCGCTTCTCGGGATCGACCCATTTCACGACCCGTCATGTCCGGTCCCTGCAGGAGGCGGAGCAGGACCTCAACACCGGCCGGGTTGAGGGCATCCTCCATGTGCAGGGCGATTTTGCCTCGGATCTGGCCCGGCAGAACCAGGCCCGGGTGCAGATGATCCTCAACGGGGTGGACGCCAACCGGGCCCGGCTCATTCAGGGCTATGCCAGGGGGGCTCTGCAGACATGGAGCCGGATCAGGCAGGCCCGGGGCGAGCCAGTCGCCGTTCCCCTGGTGAAGGTTGCTGAGAGGGTCTGGTTCAACTCGGCTGCCGTGAGCCGGAACTTTCTCATCCCTGGACTGATCACCCTGATCATGACCCTCATCGGGACCCTGCTGACCTCGCTGGTCGTGGCCCGGGAGTGGGAGAGGGGCACCATGGAGGCCATCCTGGTCACCCCCCTGCGCAGGACGGACATCCTCCTGGGCAAAATCCTGCCCTACTTCTGCCTGGGCATGCTGGGCATGGTCCTCTCGGTGATCGTGGGGGTCACCCTCTTTGATGTCCCTTTCCGCGGGTCCCTCACGGCCCTGGCAGGGCTGAGCTCCCTGTTCATGCTGGCCTCCCTGGGATTCGGGCTCCTGCTCTCGGCCGCCATCCGCGTCCAGTTCGTGGCCGCCCAGGCGGCCATCGTGGCCGGATTTCTGCCGGCCCTGTTCCTGTCCGGCCTGCTCTTTGACCTCGAGTCCACCCCCCAGTTCATTCAGGTCCTGAGCCATGCGGTTCCGGCCAGGTACTTCGTGGCCATCAGCCACACCCTGTTCATGGCCGGGGACGTCTGGCCGGTCCTGCTGCCCAACGGGCTGGCCCTGGCCTTCATGGCCATCGTCTTCATCTCCCTGGCCTTCCGGAAGATTCGCAAGCGGCTGGAGGACGAATGAACATTGTCCAGCGGATCCTGGCCCTGGTGCTCAAAGAGCTGGTCATCATCCTCAAGGACCCCAAGAGCCGTTTCGTGGTCATCGGGCCGCCCCTGATCCAGTTCTTTGTCTTTGGGTACGCCGCCACCTACGACATCACCAATGTCCGCTACGCCGTCCTGGACGAGGCCAGGACTCCGGAGTCCAGGGAGCTCCTGGCCCGTTTTCAGGGGTCGGAGCATTTTGAGCTGGTCCGGACCCTGAGCTCGGCTCAGCAGATCGAGGCCGTGATCGACCGCCAAAAGGCCAGGCTGGTCGTGCACCTCGGACCCGGGTTCAGCCGCAACGTCCGCAGCGGGGACCAGGCCGAGCTCCAGGTCATCGTCGACGGGCGGAACTCAAACGTGGCCATGATCGCCCTGGGCTACATCGGGACCATCGTCCAGGACTTCAACCAGAGCCTGGCCGCCAGAGGGCTGGCCAGCCCTCAAGGGCCCGGCGTCCTCCTGTCCGAGAGGGCCTGGTTCAATGAGAACCTCCAGAGCCGCTGGTTCATCGTCTCCGCCCTGGGGGGAATCATCAGCATGGTCGTGGTCATGATCCTGACCAGCCTCTCAGTGGCCCGGGAACGGGAGTTCGGCACCTTTGACCAGCTCCTGGTGGCCCCCTTCACCCCGGCCGAGATCCTGCTCGGCAAGTCCGTGCCCGGGATGCTCTTCGGCCTCCTGGACGCCTTGATCTTCTCCCTGGGGGCCATCCTCTGGTTCGGTGTCCCTTTCCGGGGGACCGTCGCCGCCCTGCTCCTTGTTCTGGGCGGCTTCATTCTGGCCATGGTCGGGGTGGGCCTGTTCATCTCCTCCCTGTCCAGGACCATGCAGCAGGCCCTGCTGGGCTCGTTTGTGTTCATGATGCCGGCGGTCATCCTGGCCGGGTTCACCACACCCATCGAGAACATGCCCGGATGGCTGCAGCTCGGCACCCGGATCAACCCGGTCCGCTACATCATCAGGGGGCTGCGCCGGGTCTTCCTGGAAGGGGCGGACATGTCCATGATCTGGCCCCAGGTCTGGCCGCTGCTCGTCATGGCCGCCGTGACCCTGCCGGCAGCCGCCTGGCTCTTCCGGCACCGTTCGGAATGACTTTTTGGCTCACGAGCCCAAAAAACATGACGGCTCTTCGGGGATGCCATGTGTTCTGTTACAGCGGTCAAGGTCTGCACGTGTGACGCCATGATCAAGGGAAATCTGGAGGCGATGGCTCCACCCCACGCCGGCCTCCCCAGACCCGGAGACCTGGGACGGGCCATCTCCAGACCAGCGTGACCAGAGGTCACACAGGCCTCTCCAATGCAGCTTCCAGCTTCACTGGCTGCCCACATACACCGGCCGGAAGCAGCCCTCGTCCATGGCCAGGGCCCGGTCCACCATTTCCAGCAGCCGCTTCCTGTCCCGGGGAAGGACCCCTTCGGCATTGACGTAGTTGGTGTAGTGATCGCTGGCCAGCCCGGTTTCGCATTCCACCCCGGCAATGAGCGTCCTGAGCTCGGTCAGGGCCTCATGGGGCGAGACCACCTCGAACTCACCCTTCTCGATCTGCCTGAGCAGGGGCGTGTTCACCTTGGGCAGGAAAGTGCGCACCCGGACACAATCGGGGCGGATCCGGCTGATGGCCGAGGCCGTGGCCTGGGCATGCGCCCTGGTCCGGGCCCTGCCCCCGATGCCCAGCATGACGTAGGTGCTGTTCTCGATCCCTGCTCGGACGAGCATCTGACCGGCCTCGATCTGCTCCTGCCTGGTCGTCCCTTTCTTGATTCTCCTGAGCACGTCGTCATCACCGCTCTCCAGCCCCACGTGGACCCTGGACAGGCCTGCCCGGGCCAGCCGCCTCAGGTCGCCCTCCCCTTTGTCCAGAATCGTCCTGGAAGACCCATAGACCGTGATTCGCTCCAGCAGGGGAAAGATCTCCCTGGCTGCCTGGCAGATCTTCACCAGCTGATCCGCAGGCACGGCCATGGAGTTCCCGGCCGGCAGGAACATGGTCCGGACAGCATCTCCCAGGTTCCGCCGGGCCTCCTGCATGTCCTCGATGACCTCGGACACCGGCCGGACTCTGTACTTCGGCCCCTGCTTGTAGACCATGCAGAAGGTGCACTTGTTGTGGGGGCAGCCTGCCGTGGCCTGGATGAGCAGGCTGTCGGCCTCGCTTGGTGGGCGGTATATCGGACCTTCGTAGCGCATTGTTCTTCACCTGCCCTGCAGTAAAGTGTTCAGTGGTGTGGCTGGACAGAGTTTCTTCCCTGATCAACCTGGCTGAGTCGAGATCCTGCTGGTCACGTCGGGCATTTTTTCTCCCCTCAACCTTCAACCCTCAACCCTTGACCCTCGACCTTCAGCCCGGCCAGCGGCCGGGCTGAATTCTAACCACTGCAGGTTTTGGCAGCCGCATCTCAGAGAGCGTATCTCGAGCCTCTCAGATGGTCAAAGAGGTTCGATTCTTGTGGCTCTCTGGCCCCTGGCGAGGCAGAAAAGTCTTGCGTCAATGTTTCCAGGATCTTGAGCTTTCAGGTCAGTTCTGGTATCGTCCTCAGCTGACAATGAGACACAGTCCTGATTGCCGCAACCCAAAAAACGAGGAGGCCACACGATGAAAACGATGTTTGCCAAGGTCCTGATGCTCATGGTCCTGATCTCACTGGCCCTGGGCGGCACTGCCCTGGCCGAGAAGTCCTATGTCAACGGCATCGACGCCAACTTCCCCCCGTTTTCCTTTGTCAACAAGCAGGGTGAACCTGACGGGTTCGACATCCAGGCCGTGAACTGGATCGCTGAGGAAATGGGCTTCGAGGTCACCCACAAGCCCATGGCCTGGGACACCATCATCCCCAATCTCCAGGCCAAAAAGATCGACCTCATCGCCTCGGGCATGAGCATCACCGAGGAACGGCAGAAAAAAGTCAACTTCAGCATCCCCTACTGGACCGTGGACCAGGTCTTTGTGGTCCCTGAAGGCTCTGAGCTGACCGTGGACGACATCCTGACCGGGGATGTGGTCCTGGGGGCCCAGAGCGGCACTCCGACTGCTGACTGGCTCGAGGAACAGGTCGGGGAAAGGGAAAACTGGAACTATGACCTGCGCTACTACGACTCCCAGCCTCTGGCCGTGACCGACCTGATCAACGGGCGGATCAAGGCCGCGGCCATGGATGATGTGGCTGCCAAGGATGCGGCCAGGAAAAAGCCCCTGACTATCCTGGGCACCTTTGGCTACAAGACGGAAAAGTTCGGGTATGCCGTGCGCAAGGAGGACACCGAGTTCCTGAAGACCCTCAATGCCGGCCTGAAAAAGCTCATGGACGACCCATACTGGGATGAGCTGATCGAGACGTACAAGCCCGGCCACTGATCAATTTTCTTTCAGCGCAGCCTCAGGCTGCGCTGAAAGAAAATTGCGGGTCTTGAGCGCCCGGCAGCACCTCAAATCCTGGCCCCGGAGCATTGCTCTGGGGCCTTTTTTTTGCCATTGTCTGAGCAGACCCCACTCTTCAGGCGTATCCGTGGACACAACAGCATCGAAACAGGCAAAGCCCCCCAGGATTCTCCTCTGCGGCGTGTTCGGCCCCTACGGGGTTGACGATGCCTATGGCCGCAAGGAGAACATCATGGAGCTCTTCCACAATCAGGTCACCAAGGCCCAGGGGATCGCCTCCCTGCGCCTGCATCACCGGACCTTCGGGCTCTATTTTCTGGCCGCCAATGTCGACGCCGATGTCACTGTCCTGGATTTCCCGTCCAGACGTCGTTTTATCAAGGAAATCCGCAAGCAGTTCGACCTGGTGGGCATCTCCCTGATCACCCCCAATTTCGCCAAGGCCAGGGAGATGGCCAGGTTGATCCGGGAAAACGCCCCCAGGTCCGAGATTGTCCTCGGCGGCCATGGGGCGGCCATCGAGGGGCTGGACAGGCTCATCGACTGCGACCACATCGTCTGCGGCGACGGGATCTCCTGGCTGAGGTCCCATCTCGGCCAGAACCCTGAAGCCCCTGTCTTCCACCCCACCCTGCCCAGCAACGAGTATCGGCGCATCCTGGGCGTCCCGGTCAAAGGCCCGACCGCCGCCCTGCTGGCCCCGGGGGTGGGCTGCCCCAATGCCTGCCGTTTCTGCTCCACCTCGCACTTTTTCGGCCGGCAGTACGTCCCCTTTGTGTCCACAGGGCGGGAGCTCTTTGACCTGGCCTGCAGGATTTCAGATGAAACAGGAACCGATTCCTTTTTCGTCATGGACGAGAACCTGCTGAAGCAGAAGCAGAGGGCCCTGGACATGCTGGCCCTCATGGAGGAGCACCAGAGGTGGTTCCGGTTTCACATCTTCTCTTCGGCCGACACCATCCTGGATTTTGGCATCACCAATTTGGTCCGCCTGGGCGTCAATCTGGTCTGGGTCGGGGTGGAGTCCAGGACCGGTTCGGCCTTTGACAAAAACGTGGGGATCGACTTCCAGGAGCTGGTTCGGACTCTCCGGGATCACGGGGTCGGGGTCCTGACCTCGGGGATTCTGTGCATGGAGCACCACACCCCCTCCACCATGCAGGAGGACATCGACGTCCTGATCGGTCTTGAACCGGACATGATCCAGTTCATGCTCCTGACCGGGCTGCCGGTGACCAGGCTCTACCGGGAGCTCAAGGACGCAGGCACCTTGCGGCAGGACCTGGCTTTTGAAGAGTGGCACGGGCAGAAGATGCTCAACTTCCACCACCCCGCCTTCCCCGGCAACCAGCCTGAACAATGGCTGCAGTCAGCCTTTGAGGCCGACTATCAGCGCAACGGCAGCTCCATCGGCCGGCTGATCGAAACAGCCGTCCGGGGAGCCAGGAACCTGGCCAAAGAGGCCAGGGACGACCCGGTGATCAGGGTCCGGCATGCCCAGATTCTGGACCAGGTCAGGGAGTACCGTCCCCTGATCCGTGTGCTCAAGGGGTGGGCGGTCAACGACCTGGAAAAGGACAGGGTGCTGGAGCTGGAAAGGTCAGTTCAGGAGTTGATCGGCCCCAGGACCTGGAGGGATGCCGGACTGGGCATCGGGGCAGCTGCCGCGGCCCGGGTCTGGTCCTGGCGGCTCCGCATCTTTGGCGACCGCATCCAGCCCAGGACCATCGTCACCAGGTATGGAAAGAGCTGACTACCTCGGGGCCCTGTAGCCGCCCTCGACCCCGCGTGGCGAGAGCACGATCTGCCAGAGCTGGTTCTTGCGGGCCCTGAACGAGCCGGCACAGCTCAGGAGGTAGTAGGTCCACATGCGGTAGAAGCGCTCGGGGTAGGTGGCCTTGAGGCTGTCCCAGCCCTGCTGGAACCTGGAGAACCAGGACATGAGGGTTTGGTCGTAATCCGGCCCGAAGCTGTGCCAGTCCTCAAGGACAAAAAGGCCTTCGGCTGCCTCGCAGATCTGCCTGGCTGAAGGGAGCATGGAGTTGGGAAAGATGTGCTTCACGATCCAGGGGTCGCACCCTCTGGCCGAGGTGTTGCGGCCAATGGACTGCAGCACGAAGAGCCCGTCTTCAGTCATGAGGCGCTTCACGGCAGTCATGAAGCGGCGGTAGTTCTTCCAGCCCACGTGCTCGAACATGCCCACGGACACAACCCGGTCAAAGGTTTCCTCAACGCTTCGATAGTCCTGGTAGCGGATCTCCACCGGCAGGCCCTGGCAGAGCTTGCGGCCAAAGGCCACCTGTTCCTGGGACACGGTGATCCCGACCACCTCCACGCCGTAGTTCTCGGCTGCATATCTGGCCGTCCCGCCCCAGCCGCACCCAATGTCCAGAAGGCGCATTCCAGGCCGCAGGTCCAGCTTCCGGCACAGCAGGTCCAGCTTGGCCTCCTGGGCCTGATCAAGGTTCCGGGCCTCTTTCCAGTACGCCCCGCTGTAGATCATCCTGGAATCGAGCATGGCCTCATAGATGTCGTTGCCCATGTCATAGTGGTGCTGCCCAACTCTGTACGCCCGGGCAGGGCTCTGCAGATTGATCAGCCACGCCTTGGCCAGGTTGAACACGTCCTTCCAGGGCCTGACCCGGCCCTCCAGCTCGGCACTGAGCACGCGACAGAAAAACCGGTCCAGCTCGGCACAGTCCCACCAGCCGTCCATGTAGGCTTCACCCAGACCAAGCGACCCCTGAGTCATCACCCTGGCATAGAGCCGCTCGTCGTGGACCTGAATGTCCCAGGGCCTGTCACCGTTGATCTGGACATCGGCGAGATTGAGCAGTTCCTCCACTCTTGTCCGCAATCGTCTGTAGTTCATAGAATCGCCTTCGATGTGGTGACCGAAATGATCCCTTGGGCCTGACAAAGCTTTTGTAGTGAAAATCAAGCCTTTCTGCTTCACCCTACCCCAATCCCGGTCTTTCCTCAATGCGGTTCAGGGATCCTCCGCCGGATGCCCAGCAATTGACACCACTCCTGCCTTGTCAGTACACAGTGAGCTCGACGTCTGTTCAAAAACAGGACTGGAGGACGCCCATGGACCAGCACGGCCGCAACGGCCCTCAGCAGCTGAATCCGCACGCATGGCTGCTGGGGACCTCGCACTTCAACACCTACCTGATCTCCGGAGACAGGGCCTCGGCCCTGGTGGAGGTTTCGGTGTCCGCTGTTGTAGACCGGGTCATCGACCAGCTCAGAACACTGCAGACCGCCCCGGACTTTCTGATCCTGACCCATCCCCATGCCGATCACTTCACCGGCCTGGAGGCCCTGGTGGAGGAGTTCCCAGGGGCAAAGGTGGTTGCGGCCGAAGGGGCGGAAAAGTTCGTCCTCCACCCCAAAGCCACCGGGATGCTGGTCAATGAAGACGCCCACATGTCCCGCACTCTGGAATCAATGGGGGTTCAGCCCGGAAGGGACCCCATCCAGGAAGTGACCTTTCCCAAACCGACCATTGTGGTTCAGGACAGTCTGGAGCTCGATCTGGGCTCGATCACGGCAAGGCTCAACCAGGCCTCGGGCCATTCCCCGGGCAACCTCGTGGTGCATGTCCCGGAGCTGGAGACCGTGCTCCTGTCCGACAGTCTGGGCTTCCGTTTTTCAAACGGCCTGTTCCTGCCCTTGTTCTTCACCGGGTTCAAGGCCTATCTGGAGACCCTGGACTATCTGCAGAGCCTCAGCCCCAGGATCGTCGGCCTCGGGCACCAGGGTCCGCTGATGGATGACCAGGCCGCCAGGGGCCTGGAGCAGGCCAGGGAGGCCGCTTTGCAGCTCCGGGACAGACTCAGCCAGGACCCGAGGGACGACCGGACCGTGGTGGAGGAGCTCGTGCAGGAGTACTACACAGGCGAGTTTCTGCTCTACACCGAAGAGAACATCCGCAACTGCATGGCCCTGCTGGTGAAGAGGATCAGAGAGGCTGAGACCCTGAAGGTCTGAGGCTGGTCCGCCGGCCGGGCTGAAAGGTCGATGGATGAAGGCAGGCGGCTGAGGCCCGGAAGGAGCCGCACGTTTTCCTCCAGCGGCCCCCTCGTCTGACGGTTTCGATCACGCACGACACTGGTCTTGACCATCACGGTTCATCCAACCCCAGCCTGCGGGCATACTCCTTTTCTGCCGAACGGGTGGTTGAAGCCACCATGCGACCGACTTGCCAGCGGACAAGAACAAGGCAGACCTGCCGGGCGGATCCTGCGGCAGCAAGGACTGCAAGAGGAAAGAAGACCTCTGCTGCGCTCATCCAGGCTCTGCTCTGGAGAGAAGCCAGAGCGGTCAACACCCCATACAGGGCGGCCAGAGAGAGCAGAAAATGTTGCAGCCAGGCGATGAAATCCCCAAAGGCGTTCAAGGCTGCCAGGGCAGCGTGCACCTCATCCAGATGGCGCTGCTTCAGGAGGCCAAAGTCCGGAGACTCCACGGCCTGTGAGGAATAGGCGGTGATCACGTCGCCGTCCAGCTGAATGACGGTCGTGGCATAGAGGCTCTGATCTTCTGCCCATGAGGAACAGACGGTCAGACCGCCTGAGATCATTTCCGCCGCTTTCTGAAACACGCTGCCCCCACAGCAGAGGTCGTTCCTGCTCAAAGGTTTTGGAAAGCGTCCAGCCTCACTCCGATGATGCTCTGGGCAGGAACAGCCTGGTGAAGCTCCCGGCAATCCGCTCCACGATCCTGACCAGGGTCTCCCAGTGCTTGATGCTGACCTCAATGGACCCGGTGTGGAGCTCCAGGAGCAGGGCCCGTTTGTCCCTTTCCAGACCTTCCTGGACCCGGGTGATGACATCCCCGTCGATCTGAATCATGGTCTGCAGGCGGACGCTTTCAACGCCCATATCCCAGATCTTGCGCAGCATGATGGCGTAATCCACAGGGAGCCTCCCGGAGAGCTTGTTCCGCATCTTTGTCTCCAGGAGATCAAGACGGGTCTTGTCCTCGAGCAGCTCTTTCCAGTGGTCGTCGTCCTTGAGGTCCTCGATCATTTTTTTCAGGAGGTCGCAGTTGCGGCGGATCCTGGAGAGGATGACCTGGTCAGCCTCCGTCAAGCCCAATTTTTTGGCCGACCACAGGGCCTGGGCTGCAGCCCAGCGCAGCCTGTCAAAGGTCTCCGCCCCGGTGGTCAGCTCAAGCCCTCTCCAGGTGCCCCCGTCTTGATTCCTCTGCCGGGCCGGGGACCACGCCTGCCGCTCCAGGGGCGACAGCCTCCAGTAGGTGGAGAGATCAAGACGGTCTGTCAGCCAGCAGATGTAGAACTCGGCGATGTCCAGGAGGGCATGGGGCATGACCGGCATCTTGCGGCCGGTCAGGTTCGGTTTTTCGATGGTGTTCACCTCCAGACTGAGGAGGTCCCGTCCGATGTCGTAAAAGGTGGCAAGTACCGATCCAGACCTGGTCACGTGCAGCCTCCGGGATCACTGTTCGTGCTGGTTCGCTCAGGAGATATTGGCTTCCTTGGTCTTCCTGGCAATCTCAATGATGTCTGAAACCATGTCTTTGAGGAGCTTGAGATTGCGGTTGACGATGTCGTTGCCCAGCCTGACCTGCCGCTCGTGAAACTCCCGCAGGGCATCGTCCTTGCCGGGGGTGAAGGCGTCGTCCAGGGCATTGGTCACATCTCCCTGCAGCAGGCTGATTGAGGTGACCATGGCCTTTTGCTCCTGAGCCAGCTCGATTCTGCGGCTGGCGGGCTCAAAAGCGTCGCTCACCGTGACCTTGCCCACCACGGTCACGATCTGCAGCTCCTGGACTGCCTTGAGGGAATTGACGAGGAGAGAGCTCAACTGATCCATTGTCGTGCCTCCATGGTTTCTAGACGTGGTGTTGGACCCACTCCTGAATCCCCTTCAGGTGCGCTCCAACTCTCTGGAAAAGATACCACAACCTAGCAAGTCATGTGCCTGAACCAGCCTGGCGGACCAAACGCCAATCCTTTTGAATTCATTGACTCAAATATCACATCCTTCGTCCTGGCGCTCACAGCCGTGCACGACAGATCACCTTGGTGTGTAAAAAATTTCCACAAAGAGTCAAACATTGCACACTCAAGAGGCCGATGGTCAAGTCGCCACTGACGCTCTGATCGAGGAGTGATGGTTCCCTGTGAGGGCGGCGGGGTGGGCCAAAGGGTGACCTGATCAGAACAGGGTCGTCAGGGGGTGCCAGCCTGGCCGGTCCAGGCTGGAGGTCGAGAAAAGGCAGGGAGATCGGGCAGGGCTCAGCCCTTCTTGCCAGCCACCTTGCGGACCTGGTGGATGTCGGTCATGCCGTTGGCCACCTTGAGAATGCCGTCCTGCTTCAGGGTCAGCATGCCGTCCTCAAGGGCCCGGTCCCGGATCTCTTCAGTTGACTTGCGATACTTGATCATCGGCTTGAGCTCGTCTGAGTTGAGCATGAGCTCGTGAATGCCGATCCGGCCTTTGTAGCCCTCCATGCACTGCTTGCAGCCCTTTGCCCTGCAGAGCACGGGGTTCTCGAGGAACTCCGGGCCGACGACCTCGTCAAAGCCCTCCCCGAACTCCATCCGCAGCTCGTCCAGCTCCTCCTTGCCGGGGACATACTCCTCCTTGCAGTTGGAGCACAGGGTCTTCACCAGCCGCTGGGCCAGCACGCAGAGCAGCGAGTCGGCAAAGTTGAACGGGTCGAGGTTCATGTCCAGCAGCCGGGTCACGGTCTCCGGGGCGGAGTTCGTGTGCAGGGTGGAGAAGACGAGATGGCCGGTCAGTGAGGCCTCGACCCCGATGTGGGCGGTTTCGGTGTCCCGCATTTCCCCGATCATGATCACATCCGGGTCGGCCCGGAGAAAGGAGCGCAGGGCAGAGGCGAAGTTCAGCCCGATCTTGGGCTGAACCTGGACCTGGCGGAGCCCCTCCTGGGTGATCTCCACAGGATCCTCGGCCGTCCAGATCTTCCGCTCCGGAGTGTTGATGTAGCTCAGCGAGGAGTGGAGGGTGGTCGTCTTGCCCGATCCGGTCGGGCCTACCACCAGGATCATGCCGTAGGGCTGGTAGATCGTGTTTTCAAAGCCCTCCTGGTTGCGCTCAGACAGGCCCAGCTTGGCCAGGGGCAGAGGCTTGCCAGAGGCCAGGACCCGCAGGACCATGTCCTCCTGTCCGTCAATGGTCGGCATCGTGGCCACCCGGAACTCGACGCTCTTGTTGATCTGGGGCAGCTTGAGCTTGACCTTGCCGTCCTGGGGGAGGCGCCGTTCGGCGATGTCCAGCCGGGCCATGATCTTCAGCCTGGAGATCATGGGTCTGGACAGGCCCAGCCTGAGCTTGCGGAACTCGTGGCAGGTCCCGTCAACCCGGAATCTGATGGAGCAGTACTTGGAAATGGCGTTGGGCTCGATGTGGATGTCCGAGACCCCCTTTTTCCAGGCCTCGACCAGAAGGGCGTTCACCAGCCGGACCACCTCGGAGTCCTGCTCTGAGACCGCCTCCTCCATGTCCACGATATCGTCTTCAGCATCGATCTCCGAGTCGACCTCGTCCTCGAAGTCGGTCAGCTCCTCCCCGCCGCTCATCTCCTGAAAGAAGCGGTCGATGAAGGCCTCGATGTCCTGCTTCATGGCCACCCTGGGCTCGACCCGGCTCGTGCCCAGGATGAAGCGGACCTCGTCGACCTTGCCCAGATCAAAGGGGTTGGTCATCAGGACCTCGATGGACTTGCCGTTCTGGGCAAAGGGGACCCAGCCGTAGCGCTTCAGGAAATCCGGGTCCAGGCGGCGCTTTTCAAAGATCTCGAAAGGCGGTTCGATGGAGGGGTCGAAATCGACGAAGGGGACATCGTAAAAGGCCTCCAGAGACCGGCCCAGATCCTCCTTGGCCACCCTGAACTGGTCGATGAGCAGCTGGTCCAGGTCCCGGTTCTCCTTCTTGGCCTTGTCCTTGGCCGCATCGAGCTGCTCTTTCTGCAGGCTCCCCTTTTCCAGGAGGAGATCGTGCCTGGTCTTGGCCCTGGAGCGGCTCTTTTCCAGCTCCTTGATCTTGTCTTCCAGGCCGGGGAAGTTGGGATAGATCTTGCGCAAGTGCCAGAAGGCCTGCCTGGCCTCATTGTACTGGTTGAGACGGTAATGGGTCAGGCCCAGCCGGTAGTAGAGCTGGGCCTGGACCTTGGTCTCGAACTCGTTCTCCATGAGCACCCGGGCCAGAAAGTCGGCCATCTCATGGTGCTTGTTCATTTTGTCCCAGCACTCCAGGATGTACTTGGTCAGCTGAAAAGAGTGCTGACCTTTCTCGTACTGGGCCAGAAACGTCTCCAGGGCTTGCTCGAACTGTCCCTGCTGGAGAAGCTTCTTCCCGGCCTGGAACTGGGCTGATTCGTTCACCGCGATGGTCCCCTCAGTGTTTCAGCCAGGGCATGAGCTCCCTGAGCTTGTCTCCGACCTGCTCGACCTCATGTTCATGGGCCTTCTTGCGCATGGCCTTGAAGGAGGGCAGGCCGGCCTTGTTCTCCATGATCCAGTCCCGGGCAAAGCGACCGTTCTGGATTTCCCGGAGGACCTCCTTCATCGTCGCCCTGACCCGGTCATCGATGACTCTGGGGCCGCTGATGTAATCCCCGTACTCGGCAGTGTCGCTGATGGAGTGATGCATCCGTTTGTAGCCCCCTTCATAGAGAAGGTCCACAATGAGCTTGAGCTCGTGCATGCACTCAAAAAAGGCGATCTCAGGCTGGTACCCGGCCTCGGTCAGGGTCTCGAAACCGGCCCGGATGAGCTCGCTCACTCCGCCGCAGAGGATGGCCTGCTCCCCGAACAGGTCGGTCTCGGTCTCCTCTTCAAAGGTGGTCTCGATCACGCCGGCCCTGGTGGCCCCGATGCCCCTGGCATAGGCCAGGGCCGTGTCCATGGCCCGACCGGAGGCATCCTGGTGGACAGCGGCCAGGGCCGGAACGCCGCCGCCCTTTTCATACTCCCGCCGAACCAGGTGACCCGGCCCCTTGGGGGCGATCATGATCACGTCCACGTCCGGGGCGGGCTCGATCTGATGAAAATGGATGTTGAAGCCGTGGCTGAACATGAGGGTCTTGCCCGTCCCAAGGTGAGGCGCAATGTCGTTGGCATAGATGTCCGGCTGAACCTGATCAGGGAGCAGAATCTGAATCAGGTCGCCCTGTCCGGCCGCTTCAGACGCGCTGACCGGATCGAAGCCGTGTTCCCTGGCCAGCTCATAGTTGGCTCCCCCAGGACGCTGCCCCACAATCACGTTCAATCCGGAATCGCGCAGGTTCAGGGCATGGGCATGCCCCTGGCTTCCGTATCCGATGATGGCGATGGTCTTGTCCTGCAACAATTTCAGATCTGCGTCCTGCTCGTAGAATGCCCGCATTGCTTCCTCCTTGTCAGCCCGGCCGCTGACCGGCCTGATTGCTTTGATCTCTCCTGAACACCTGATACGCCCCTGATCTCGAAAACCCGCCCTGATACCGGCCTGGATGCCAGCGCCACTACTGCATGCTCCGGCGCATGGCCACGCTGCCGGTTCGGGCCGATTCCTTGATCCCGAAACGCTGCAGCAGACCGATGAGGGCCATGATCTTACCGCTGTCCCCTGTTGCCTCCAGGGTCAGCTCCTCTGGACTGACGTCAACGACCTTGCAGCGGAAAATGTCCACGATCCTCAGTATTTCTGCCCGGGAATGGTCCTGGGCGTTGACCTTCAGGAGGACCATCTCCCGTTCCACATTCTTGATGAAGTTCATGTCCACGACTTTGATCACCGTGATCAACTTGCGCAGCTGCTTGATGATCTGTTCGATGATCTGCTCATCCCCTTCTGTGACGATGGTCATCAGGGAGACGCCTTTTTCCAGTGTCGGGGCCACATTCAGGGATTCGATGTTGAAGCCCCGGCCGCTGAACAGCCCCGCCACCCTGGAGAGCACTCCAGGCTCGTCTTCCACAAGAACTGAGAGCGTATGGCGCATAGCCTTCTCCTAAACCAGCAGCATTTCGTGCAGTCCTGCCCCTGCAGGGACCATGGGGTAGACGTTCTCCTCCTGCTCGACCACAACCTCGACAATGGTCGTCTTGGGCGAGGCCAGGGCCTGCTTGAGCACGGGCTCGACCTCTTCGTCCTTGTCGATCCGGTACCCTTCCGCCCCGTAGGCCTTGGCCAGGGCAACAAAGTCCGGGCTGTGCTGCAGGCAGGTGGAGCAGTAGTTCTTGTCGTAGAAGAGCTCCTGCCACTGCCGGACCATGCCCAGATAGCTGTTGTTCAGAATGATGATCTTGACCGGGAGGTTGTAGCACACGGCAGTGGCCAGCTCCTGGATGTTCATCTGGATGGAGCCGTCACCGGCCACATCGATGACCAGCTTGTCCGGAAAGGCCACCTGAGCCCCGATCGCCGCAGGGAACCCGTAGCCCATGGTCCCCAGACCGCCGGAGGAGATCCAGGTCCTGGGCCGGTGATACTTGAAGTGCTGGGCTGCCCACATCTGATTCTGTCCCACTTCGGTGGTCACGATGGCCTCGCCCTGGGTGAGCTGGTACAGGGTTTCGAGCACATACTGCGGTTTGACCGCCACCCCGCTCTTCTTGTAGGTCAGGGGATGCTCCTCACTCCAGGCCCTGATCTTGTCGCCCCAGGACGAGGTCCGCTCCTTGAGCTGCTCAAGCTCTGACGGCTCGCTGAACTCTTCCTGCAGAGACTCCAGGGCCAGCCTGCAGTCGGCCACAATGGGCACGTCCACTGAAACATTCTTGCGGATCGACGTCGGATCGATGTCGATATGGACGATCTTGGCCTCAGGGGCAAAGGTCTCCAGCTTTCCGGTGACCCGGTCGTCAAAGCGAACTCCCACCGATATGAGCAGGTCGCAGGTGTTCACGGCCATGTTGGCCACATAGGTCCCGTGCATGCCCAGCATCCCCAGGGACAGGGGGTCGTTGCCGGGAAACCCCCCCAGGCCCATCATCGACGTGGTGACCGGGATGTTCAGCGATCTGGCCAGATCGGTCAATGCGTCGTGCCCGTTGGAGGTGATCACTCCCCCGCCGGCGAAAATGAGCGGTCTTCGTGCTTTTCTGATCAGGGTGGCCGCTTTTTTCACCTGCCGCTTGTTGGGCTGGTAATGGGGGTTGTAGCTGCGCATGCTGACCTTTTTGGGGTAGTGATAGTCAGCTCTGGCCGCCATGACGTCCTTGGGCAGGTCGATGAGAACCGGTCCCGGGCGCCCCGACTTGGCCAGATAGAAGGCTTCCTTGATGATGGCGGCCAGCTGGGTCACGTCCTTGACCAGATAGTTGTGCTTGGTGCAGGGGCGGGTGATGCCCACGATGTCCACTTCCTGAAAGGCATCGTTGCCAATGAGCTTGGTGGGCACCTGTCCGGTGAGCACGACAAGGGGCACTGAGTCGAGATAGGCTGTGGCGATGCCGGTCACGGTGTTCGTCGCCCCCGGTCCTGAGGTCACCAGGGCCACGCCCACCTCACCTGTGGCCCGGGCAAAGCCGTCAGCCGCATGCACGGCCCCTTGTTCGTGCCGGACCAGATAGTGCTGGAGATCGTAATTCGGAAGCTCATGATAGATGTCCAGGACAGCCCCTCCTGGAAACCCGAAAATGGTCTTCACCCCTTCGTTGACAAGGGACTCGAGCAGGATCTGCGCCCCTTTACGTTTCATCCCCGACCTCCTGCTGGCGATACCTGTCCAGGATATTGAGAATTCTTGTCTTTCCAGCCAGCTTCATCTTTTTGATGTTCTTGAGCTCCATTTCTTCCTGAGGGTTCAGGTAACGCTTGTTTTCCAGGCGATCGACCTCCTGGGCATACTCGAGATGCTTTGCGTACAGCTCTTTCAGCTCAGGATCCTGATCCTCATACCTCTTGATCAGCTCCATTTCATACTGCTCCATCGGTCATCCCTCCTGCTCGGTTCATGAATGGGACAAAACTTCCCAGTCCGGCTGTCCGGACATGGTCACATGGAGAACTTTCTTTCGTCCTGTCTGACCGCTGATGAGTTCGATATGCTTCGGACGTATCTCGAGCCGGGCGGCCACAAAAGACATCAATGCCCTGTTGGCCTTGTTCTCCACAGGCGGGGCCTTGAGCCTGATCTTCAGACAGCCCTGATAGAGACCCGAGATCTCGGTTTTCCTGGCTCCTGGCTGAACCCAGATCTGGAGCAGGTACCCCTCCCTGCCGCTCCTGGTCACAAATTCCGGTAGCATCCTCGTCCCTGAAGATCACATGGTCATGGCCAGCTGGGAGATGGACTGGACCAGAAAGATTTTCAGAAATTGAATCACCAGCAGGACGATGATCGGCGACAGATCGATGCCCCCCAGCATGGTGAACGGCAGAGCTCGGCGGACCCACATGAAGACCGGCTCCGTCAGGTTGTTGATGATGCGCACGATGGGATTGTAGGGGTCCGGGCTGACCCAGCTCAGGACGGCCGAAACAATCACAATCCAGAAATAGAGCGTCAGGATGGTGTTCACAATCACGGCAATGGCCTGGAGAAAATTGCCCACAACGAACATGGTTCCTCCTTCACGAACCAGAAGGGTTCACAGCTTGCACGAACTGCTGGTGCAGGGTTGAATAATCCGGGATGTGCAGGTCAGCTTGGAGAGATGGGTTCTGAAAGGCCCAAAAGGGGACTCCCATGGCCTGGGCCGCCCGCTGATCGACTTCAGAATCTCCAATAAAGGCAACATGCTGTTTGTGAAGATTCCAGGTCTTCAAAATGAGCTGCAGACTTTCAGGATGGGGCTTGGGCCTCGACACGTCAGAAGAGGTCACCACAGGGGAGAAGAAGGGTTCCAGCCCGAAATGCCTGAGAACCAAATCCATGGTATTGGTCCGATTCGTGTTCACTGCGCACAGAATGCCAGATTGGCGCAGCCACTTCAAGAGCTCAACCAGGCCGTCCTGCAAACGGACCAGATGGACCACAGAGCTGAACGACAGCTGCGAGAGGACCTGCCAGGCCTCTTCAACCCTGTTTTCAGGCACGATGCGCTGGATCGAGCTGTGGATGGTCTGGCAGTGGACATAGTCCTCATCCTCCGGGGACATGGGTCCCCGTCCCAGGCCCTGAAGGATGAGGTTGTAGAAAGCCACGTTGGCCTCCCTGGAGTCGATGAGCACTCCATCGCAGTCGAAGATGAGGCCCGCTGGTGATCTCATCTCAGACCCTGCCCTCGCCATGATCGTGTCCGCCAGGACAGGAGACGGCGGTGACCTCCCTGGACAGCCAGGGCCTGCCCTCCTGGGGCCCCTGCATCAGGCACAGCTGCCAGCCCGGGGCTGTAAACACGGCGGCATCCCGGTCCAGCTCGTCAGGAGCCCAGCCGCCCAGGCCTGCGAGATCTGCCCTGGAGATGGGCCGGGAAGAGAGCCCGGCTTCAAGCCAGCTCTCCTGTATCTGAGCATCGACGACCAGGAGCCGGCCATGATCCGGCAGGAAGTACAGAAACCAGGGCAGGAGCTTGTCCCAGGTAAAGGATCCGGTCAAGACGGTTTCGATGTTCAGTCCTTCCGATCCCTGTTCAGGACGGCCGGGGGAGGCTCCTTGACCATTCAGGCCGAGAACCTGCCCATAACTCTGCCAGAGGGTGTCCACCCGTTCTTCCAGGGAGCTGAACTCGAGCAGGGACTCTTCCAGGGCCCAGAACAAAAGGAGCATCATCTGGGCCTGTCTGGTCAGCCCCTCCTGGTCGTCCTGCCGACCCTGGGCGTACCTGCTGAAATCAGAACGAACCCCCATTGAGGTCTGGGAAAAGAAGTCCTCCCGGGAGGCCCTGGCCAGGGATCCAAGCTCATGGACGTGCTTGAACTGTCCTCCCAGGTCCAGAACCTGCTGAATGACCTTTCGAGTCTCGTCCTCAGACAGAGGCAGATGAGGCGGCCTGAAGAACGCCGCTCTCCCGGTTCTGGCCTGTCTGGCGCCCGGATCGAGCAGATGCACCTGGTCGGGAAGCTGAAAACCCAGACTCTCGACGTGCATCCAGGGAAAGAGAAAAAACGTCATAGGCATTCCTCAACTCGGATCAATCTCTGGCCGGCCTGACAGGTCGATGGTTGAGGCTTCATGAACCCTGTCGACAGTCAGGCACCATGGCCATGATCCAGGTGTTGGTGGGCTTATTGCACTCGGAGAACAAAAAGGTTACACATGGCCGAGCGCTGAGGACACTGAACCAGTCTGTCATTTTTGAGGAGGTCGCATGTTTGGAATCGGCATTCCAGAGCTCATCATCATCCTGGTGATCGTCCTGGTCATCTTCGGAGCCAACAAGCTCCCGGAGATCGGGTCCGGGATGGGGCGAGCCATCAAAAACTTCAAGAAAGCCACCAACGAACCTGATGAGATCGATATCGGGTCCAACAAAGACGAAAAGCAGAACAACGATTCTGAAAAAAAATCGGAATCCTGAACCCGCTGCCTCCAATCCTGACCCGGGCTTGCCCCCGGGTCATGAACGGGCCGGATCCAACACTGCTCGCCAGCTCCCACCAGGCCGTTTTCAGCACGCCCCCTTATTCTGAAGCCCCAAACCCCTCCTCAGCAGGCACCATCCTGACCTCCAGGCCATAATGGCCGGTCTCCTGCTGGAGACGGGACTCCAGAGCTCTCCGGTCCATGGTTCTGACCAGCCAGGTCCCGTCCAGGCCCTCAGGCTTGATGTCCACCCGCTGCAGCTCTGCCGTGTCCAGCTCTCTGGACCAGTTGGCCAGCCGGGTCTGAAAGCTCTCCAGCTCGGTGCTCGTGGTCCAACCGGAAATGCTGATCAGAAAGGTTTGTCCGAATCGACCCTGAACATCGGGGCGGGAAAAGTACTCTGACCACAGATCGTGCCACACAGACTCCAGCTTTTGGCCCCTTTTGGTCAAGGTCGTTTCCGGACCGGTCAGCCGCAGTTCCCACGACTCTGGTTCAGTTGAGGTTTGGACCACTTTCAGCGACCGTTCCACTGAAAAGAACGAGCTCTTGACCCCGGTGATGAGCATCAACCTGTCCACCCTTTGGCGAAGACCTTCCTCCCCCCCCTGGACAGACACCGAGCAGGACATGAACTGCCTGGAGGTGTAGTAGATCCCCCAGGATTTGAGAAAGGCCTTCAGGGCCTGCCCGTTGACACCCACAGACATGCGCAGCTCCAGGGCCTGGCTGTCCAGACGCCGTTTCAGCTCGGAATAGCTGAAGACGTACTCCTCAGCTCTGGGCTTCAGGATTTCCAGCAGAACCCGGGACCTGGCCTTTTCCAGGGAGGACGGGAGAATGGTCAGGGCTTCCCGGTGCACGGCCCGGACAAAGGCGGCCTCCTTGGCCATCCGAACCATGGTCATCCTGGAACCGTTCTGGTCGACCTCCTGGGAAACCGTGACCTCGTGAAACCCGGCCCGAACCTGAAAGGACAGTCCCATCACGAAGAGCACTCCCAGCAACAGGGTCTGCCACCCACCCTTTCGAGACTTCATTTTCATCCCCAAAGATCATCGCGGCCAGGGGCGGCGCTGATCAGTCAATGGAATACTCGATGACCCTGGAGTCGTCGCTGCTCCTGATGATCACCGCCACACTGCAGGAGGCCACAAAATCGTTGACGCCCCTGGCCAGGGCCAGGCGAAAGGCATCCAGGTCGGAGATCCGGGCGTCGCCGCCGCTGCCCGGCGCTGCGCCCGCAACCCTGATCCTCAGGGGACGTCTGCCCACCCGCTCCTGGATGCCTTCCGCCTCGAGCTCGGAAAAGAACTGGACGACGCCTTTGGCCTGTCCAAGCTGAGGATCGACCTCTCCAGGTCCGAGGACCACCTGCCCCTGCTGGTCGTAGACCTGAAAGGCCAAGGCCGGGCTCACGCCGGTTCCCCGGGCATCGAGCACCAGGCCGCTGTAGGACCTGGCCTCTGGAAGAGGCCCGGTCGCGTTCAGCGAAGCGTTCTGCGGCCTCCCGTCCGGTCCGTTTTCGGGACTCCTGGCTGTCCAGACGCTCGGGCTCAGGCAGACTCTGGCCAGGTCTCTGAGATCCAGGCGGGCCTCTGCCCTGACCCGCGTCCCGTCCTGAAAACGTTCTGTCCTCATCCTGGGGCTGACATGGATGAGCTCCCGGAGCCTGGTCTCCAGTCCCGCCCGCCTGAGCATGCGGTCCTTGACGGTCTGGGGGCCCTGGATTCTGATCTTTTGGACCGTGCCGAACAAGCGGTGCCTGGCCTCGATGAGCGCCTGCCGCCGGGCCAGGGCAAAGCCCTTTTCCCGGGTGCCCGCGGTCTCAGGTGCACTGCCTTCGGCTGCGGCCAGAACCAGTCCCCGGGTCCAGTCAACGGCGCCGAAATCAAAGCTCTGGACAAAGGCCCCCGGATCGGCTCCCGGGGCAGGGTCTGCCGTGGCCATCGGGATGAGCAGCCCCAGCCAGACCAGGGCACACCAGCGCAGGGTTTTCTGGAGACATGTGTTCATTGTTCTGCTCCGATCCGACCCGGTCCTTGCTCCAGCCACCGGGCCACTCTTTGCTTCAGGGCGTCGTCGTCCCCGGGTTTGACCCAGGCCACGCCCTCGAGCTTTTTGAACCAGGTCAGCTGCCGCTTGGCATAGGACCTGGTGTTTTTGAGCCAGAGGGCTCTGGCCTCTGCCAGGCTCACCCGGCCGAGATGGGCCTGCAGGAGCTCCATGCACCCGATGCCCGACCAGCCGGGGGCTGCTTCGTCCGGACATCTCTTCCAGGCCCGGTCGACCTCCTGCAAAGCCTGTCCGGCGAGCATGGCCTCTATTCTGGATTCCAGCCTGGGGGTCAGGTTGTCCAGCTCTGACCACAGCCCGATCAGGCAGGCGTCAAAACAGGGCTCGGCCCTCCGGGACCTCTCCTGCCATTCCGATATCGGTCTGCCGGTTGCCAGAAAGACCTCCAGGGCTCTGGTGACCCGTTGCCGGTCTCGGGCATGGATCCTCGACCCGGCCGGCGGATCCACGGTCTGGAGCCAGGCATGCATGCGCTCCGGACCAAGCCGCTCGTAGTCCCGGCAGACCCTGCTCCGGATCTCCCCGGGGATGGTCGGTATCTGAGCCAGCCCGAAGAGGATCGACTTCAGATACAGGCCGGTCCCCCCAACCAGAACAGGGATCTCTTCGTCTCCCCTGATCTGCTCCATGGCCTCGCGGGCCTTGTCGGCGAACATGGCCGCATCGATCTTCTCCCAGCACTCCAGAAAGCCGTACAGCCAGTGCGGGCACTGGGACCGCTCTTCAGGGGAGGGCTGAGCCGTGATCAGGGGAAAATCTCTGTAGACCTGCCTGGAGTCGCAGTTGACGATCTGGCCCCCGAACTCCCGGGCCACAGTGATCGCGGCCCGGGTCTTGCCAGTCCCCGTCGGCCCGACAAGGCAGATGACCCTGGGGCGCGTCCGCTCCCGGGCAGCTTGGAAACGATCCGAATTCACGGCAGACTCACCAGCCGGCTGAGCGCTCAAGGCCCTGGTTGACCGCTCCGGCTTCAGGGCTTTTTTCCCAGGCGCTCCTGAATCCTGGTCCAGACCACCTCTGGCACGAGCCCCTGAACATTGCCTCCGGCCCCCACTGTCTCCTTGATGATTGACGAACTGGTGAAGAGCCACTTGTAGTCGGTCATCATGAACATGGTATGGATGTCCCTTTTCAGGCGCCGATTCATCAAGGCCATCTGGAATTCGTACTCGAAATCGGAGATGGCCCTCAACCCCCGCAGGACGACCTTGGCCCCCCGATTGTAGACATAATCCACCAGCAGCCCGCTGAACGGCTCCACCACCACCCTGGGCTGGTTGCTGAAGACCTCCCGGGCCATCTCCACCCGCTCTTCGAGCTTGAACAGCGGACTCTTCGGACTGTCCTTGGCGATCCCCAGAACGATGGTCTGAAAGACGTCCAGACCCCGGCGGACGATGCTCAGATGCCCGTTGGTCAGGGGATCAAAGGTCCCGGGGTAGACGGCGATGCACTGCTTGTCGTCCATACGCAAATCCTCGTCTGTCCATATGTTCGATCCACAAGGAGATCCAACCCGTCCCGGGCTGCGGGATCCATCGTGAGACCGGCTTCGATTTCGGCCGCCACAAACCCTGAAGGAGACAGCCAGCCCCTGGCCAGAAGCAGGTTCAGAGCCGGCTCGAGCATGTCTTTGCCGTACGGAGGGTCGACAAAGGCGAGGTCAAAGGGCGCCTGGGGCGGGGATTTCAAGATCGCAAACACGTCTCTGGACAGGATGGAGGTCCTGTCCGAAGCGACACCAAAGGCCTTCAGGTTTGCGGCGATGAACCCGCAGGCGCGGCGATTCCTCTCCAGGAACCAGACCACCTTTGCTCCGCGGCTCAGAGCTTCAATCCCCAGGCTCCCGCTCCCGGCAAACACATCCAGGACCCGGGAATGTTCCCAGTCGATCCCCCTGGTTTCAAGCATGGAAAAAAGAGCTTCCCGAACCCGGTCTGTGGCCGGGCGGTACCCCGAGCCAGAGGTGGTCTTCAGCTTCCGGCCGCCGAAGGCGCCGCTGATGACCCTCATGGCCCTGCTCCAGAACCGGCGGTCATGTCAGCTCTTGTCAACCGGGCCGGTGATGACCACGCCAGCTGGCTGCAGCGAGCCCTGAAAAATGGCCGCCCCGGAACCCCGGTCCTCCAGAGGACCTCCTTCAAGCCACTCCAGGAGGCCTTCTGCACAGGCGGCCTGCTGCCCATGATCGACCTCCAGGCTCAGAAAGAGCCCCCGAATATCGAAAGCTATGCCGGAAAAGAGGTGGGAGTCGTGGCTCTGAAGGTGGTCCCCGGTTTCAAGGACCATCCTGCCCACCAGACCCTGGAGATCTTCCAGCGTGCCTCCGGCCAGGAGCAGGCAGAAGAGCCCCCTGTCGATCCTGGCCAGGTTTTCGTGGTTGCGCAATTTCTGAAGGATCTCCTGGGTCAGATGACCTTCCAGCCAGTTCGACCAGGTCAGGCCGTAATCCAGCTCTACAGAATCCAGGCCCCTGATGCGCATCACGACCAGGCTCAGGTTGTTCTGCTTGCGGACCGTCCTGTTGAGCTCCTCGAGCAGGACCATGCGAAAGGTGTCTCTGGTCAGCACAGCGTCTTCCGGGCATTCCTTGAGCCGATCCCGAAGACCCCGGACGAGACGAATGGTCTTCAAGGCCGAACCCACCTGCCATGACAGCTCCGAGGCCAGAAAAGGCCTGATCAGAAAGGCATCCGCCATGGCCCCCTTTTCTGTGATGTCCGCCCTGTGCCGGTTCTCCCCCACGAGAATGACGTAGGTGAACTGCTCGTCCGTTTCCGCTTCCCGTCTCCTGAGCAGCCTGGCGAACTCGATGCCGTCGATGTCCGTGGCTTCCATGGAGACCACCGCGATCTCAGCCGGCCCGTCGTCCAGGGCCGCCAGGCCCTTGAGGTGGCTGTGAACGGTCCTGACCTCCAGGCCCAGGGTCTGGAGCCTTTCAGCCATTTCAGAGGCCATGTCCTGCTCTGGTTCAACGACCAGCACCTGTACTGAGGGGTTCTTATCCATGGTGTTTCAATCGGGCTTCCAAATCAGCATCAAGGGTCACGAGCAGGCTCTCCTGAACCCGGTCGACGCGGACCTGCCCCGGTGCCGCCCCTTTGACCGGATGGACATGCCTGACCAGGGCCATGATCACGCTGGCCCGGGAATCTCTGGACTGAAAGCTGGACAGTCCTGCCAGAATGGCCGCCTCTTCAAGGGACCTTCTGGGAACGGCCTGATGTTCGTGATCCCTCCTGAGGATGACGTGGGCACCTGGGCCGTTCTCGGCATGAAACCAGTAGTCAAAAGGCTTGGCCGCCCTGGTCAGCAGGGCGTGGTTGGCTTTCTGGTCCTTGCCCCGGACAATGGTGAAGCCGTCCTGGCTGAGAAATTCATGGACCTTCACCCCCTGGAACCGTCGGGAAGCGGTCTTTGAAGCCCTCTGGCGCCCAAGCCCGGGAGCTTCTGGAGCCAGGGCCGGCTGACCGGTCCCGAGTCGGGCCAGATCAGCCTCAAGCTCAGCCCGGCGTCTGGCGAGAAAGGCCAGCCCCCGTTCACCCTTTCGAGCCCTGGTGAACATCCGCTGCATGTTCTCCAGCACGGTCATGGTCGGATCGAGCTCAATGGACTCCACGCCACCGCGGTTGTCTGTCAGCTCCAGACTCCGCCTTTTCTCGTTCTGCTCGAGCCGAAAGAGGTTGGCCCTGATGAGTTCCGCCCGGGTGCGCAAGCCGGCCAGGCTGCGCAGACGTGTTTCGTCCCCATCCACCCTGGCTAAGAGCTTTTCCAGGCGCCGCTGTTCAGAGGAGACCCTGGCCTCCTGACGGGCCTGGGGATCGTCGAGGGAAGCCAGAAGGGACCAGCCCAGATCATGGGCAGCTCGTGATGCGGATTCAAAAACCTGGAGTTCGTCCTGCCGGCTGTCAGGCCGCTGATAGGGAAGGACCTCGGCCAGCCGGCCGTTTCTGAAGGTCCCGTAGAGCTGCTGAACCCGGCCAGCTTTGAGACTCTCCAGGAGGTCCCGACCTTTTTCCGGTTCGAGCTGATTCAGAGTGCGTCGCAAGGGCGGCGTCAACTGGGGGTAGGTTCGATAGAGGGTGCTGTCTGAAAGGATGGCCTCCAGCTCTGGCCAGTCCGGGTCCTGGTCAAATCCTTCAGGCAGTTCGGACTCCAGGCTCAGCCCCCTCTTGAGGTCCAGCAGGAGCCAGTCTTCCGGGCCTGGACTCAATCCAAGGGCCAGCTGCCTTTGCGGCCAGTTCATCCGAAAGCTGATGATGCGTCTCTTTTGCAGGCGTTTTCTCCACCATTGAACCTTGGGGCCCGGGGAAAGCGGGTTGTCCGGCCGCGACTCGCTCATGAAAAGAACGTGCTTCCGTGCCGTGCTGATCACCATCAGGTGGAGCCTGGAGGCGAGCTTCAGGGTCCAGACTCCTGGAAAGGGGGAGTAGACTTTCTCGATCCTGCGGCCGATCAGGCCCGGCCCGGCCTCAGCAACAAAACAGCGGAAAAAATGGGCCTCCATCCCTCTTGAATCACCTGGATATCACGCTGAGCTTCACCAGGCAGACCCTAGGCCTGCTTCTCATCCTCTTCCTGCTTGCTCTTGCACTGAATGCACAGGGTGGTCACCGGCCGGGCCTTGAGCCTGGGAATGCTGATGTCCTCGCCGCACATTTCACAGATGCCGTAGCTGCCGTCGTCGATTCTCTCCAGGGCCGCCTTGATCTTGTTGATCAGCTTGCGGTCCCTGTCCCTGAGACGCAGGGTGAAGAACTGATCTGACTCCTGGGAAGCCCGATCAGCGGGATCTGCATATACCTGGCTCGTGCCGGACATATCTTCAATGGTGCTCTGACCTTTTTGTTGGATTTCCTGGAGCATGCTTTCCAGCTGATTTCGAAAGAACTGGAGATCATTCTGGTCCATGGCGTAACCTCCTTGACCGCTGGCAGAGGAACCGAGCGCTTGATGACTAAAGAGAATTCCCTAACGCATAACCAGGAGAAAAGTAAAGGGTCAATCCTGGCAGGCCGTCTGCGCCATGATCCAACCGAGCCTGCGGACAAAAAGGCGGAAAACAATCTTGACAAAAAAATATGTGCTGAAGTAAGTCTATTCTTTCAGCGAGCGGGAATAACTCAGTGGTAGAGTGCAACCTTGCCAAGGTTGAAGTCGCGGGTTCAAATCCCGTTTCCCGCTCCAGCAGTTTCAGGCGGCATAGCCAAGTGGTAAGGCAGAGGTCTGCAAAACCTCCATTCTCCGGTTCAAATCCGGATGCCGCCTCCAAACCGAGCGGGAATAACTCAGTGGTAGAGTGCAACCTTGCCAAGGTTGAAGTCGCGGGTTCAAATCCCGTTTCCCGCTCCAGCAGTTTCAGGCGGCATAGCCAAGTGGTAAGGCAGAGGTCTGCAAAACCTCCATTCTCCGGTTC
>CAZNIP010000029.1:0-31414 GCA_964573115.1 uncultured Desulfohalobiaceae bacterium
TCCCTGTGGTGGTTGGCCAGACCTGCATCTGCTGCCAGGAGAGCTGCCTGGACATGGTCAGCAGCCTGCCCGCACAGCCTGCTGCTTCAGCAATGAGAACCTCTTTGACCTCAATCACCGGGAGACCTGTCCTCCTGAAGTCCACGACCTCAAGCAGGGTTTGGAGCTTTGGTTCAACATGAGCTTGACAGGCCTTTTTCTTCTTGGATATAAGTAAATTATCATTTTCAGATTCGAGTAGGCTCTCTCATATCTCCCACCGGTCTTTATCTTGTTTCGCGGGTGGTCCGAGTCAAACAGGTTTCAACTCCACCTCCCTGCTCACGCTCTGGCCCGGTTTCATCAAGCATGGACAAACCTACAACTCGAGCTGACCAGTGTTTTGAACCTGACCCTCTCATTGCAGGGCATCCCGTGCTCAGAAATGAGCCTGCCAGATGCGCAGACATGGCCAACGGCCGCAACGTGTTCTGACCTCAGCCACTGAATTCTCGGACCATTCGAACTTTCGAGAGGTCCCGGAACGCCAGGGAGCTTTCATGGCCACAACTTCCTCCCTGCTCCCCTATCTGGACCGGCAGCGCGGGACCTGCTCCATCAATCTGCTGCCCTGGACCCCTGCAATGGGAGATGGGCGCTCCTCACCAGCCCCCTTCCGGGTCCTGGACGACTCCCCTGCCTGCTGCACCCTTCTCAGTGCCGACCTGGTCACCGATGCCGACATCTCTGTGCAGCATTTGCTCCTCATCAAGCAAAAGGACGCCTATACCGGCCGGGATGGCCTCTCCAGCAACCAGGACGTCGACGCCGCCTGGCTCAAGGCCTGGAAAGCCATGGATGACGGAGGTGAACCATGCATCCGGCTCGCGGCCCAGCATGACAGCTTGGGACACCTGCAACCATTTTCCTCCCTGTTCTTCTGTGCGGCGAAAGGCGTATTCTTTCACCCTCCCTGCCCTGAATGCGGACATCCGCTGGAGCTGTGCACCAGTGACGGGATCCTGGGACAGTCAGGTCTGCCGGCATATTCAACATCCCTGGAGCGATACCTCTGCTGCCGCGAATGCTTCGGCAAAGGTGCCGATCCCGTGTTCTATGCCTTCAACCCTTCCCTGGACCAACCACCATGCGTCCATGACCAGCACGCCCTGATCAAGGGCTATGGGAACCTCTCGGTTCAGCCTTCCCCTGATCTTGGCTTTCCATGCCTGGAATGCTCCTCCTTTTCGACCTGCTTCGCTGCAGAACGACAGGCGTGGCCTCCTATTTCCATTTTCGGGTTCTACCCTTTCTATCTCTTCATCCTCGAACAACCCACATTCCGGGCTGATGACTTCCTGGCCCTCCTCAGCGGCAGCGATCCGGGGCAGCTCGGTGAACGCCACAGGAAGCGGGGAGACTGGTCCATGGCTGTCCACCTTGAGCAGACCTTGAGCCGATATCAGACGCACTGGTTCCTCCAGCCCCAGGGGGAGAGTCGGTTCGTGGAGATCCTCTTCCTGAAGATGACCTTCCTTCTTGACGTGCTTGAAAAGCTCATCGCCCGGACAGCGTCGACTCCTGTCCAGAACATCCTGGAAACCTCGTACCTGAGTTCATTCTGGGTCAAGCTCGGAAACAAATCCAAAACCCTGCCCCATTTCTGGGATTTCAGCGTCAGCTGGCTGAACCACCTGAACCCTGAAGCAGCAACCAGGCTTCCGAAAGCCCTGCATATCTCTCAGGGTTTGCACCGATTCGGGATGCACTGCTTCTCCATCCTTTTGGCCGATCGCGACACGCTTCCTGAAAAACTCGAGAGCGCCGCCCAGAACCAGGCAAGAGAGAGCATGGATTGGGAGTCTCTCTTCCCGCCTGCTTCCATCTCCCTGGAGCGGTTCGGCTCCAGGCTCCCTCCAGCCGCTCTGAATGCCTGGCACGAATCGCTGGATTTCTGCTGGCGATTCCTGACCCCTGAAGCGAACCTGGATGAAGTCGCCTTCCTGGACAGCCAGCGCGGGCGTCTGGAGAGCCTGATCCAGGACCTCCGCAAGATGCTGTTTGAAAGGCCAGAACCCTTCCAGACCTTTGAACCGTTGTCCGAGTCATCAAGCCTGGTGACCATCATGGACGACATCATCGCATCGTGGTCATCCAGGCAGGACGGTCCCAGAGCGGAGCCTGCCGCCCAGGATGAGCCTGCCGCCCAGGATGAAACCATCCTCTTCAACCTCGATTCCAGGGAGCCTGCTGACGAAGACACCATGAACATTGACGAAACAAGGGTTGAAACCGTCTTCCTGAGTCTTGATGACAAGGAACCGGAAGCTTCCTCTTCGCAGGGCTCTGTGGACGAGCCCTCTCAACTGCAGGACGAGCCTGAGCTGGAAAGGACGGTCTTTGTCCAGACCGGTCAGCCCCCTCCCCCAGAAGCGTCCAGGGCTGAAGCTCCTCCGCCCAAAGCCCCCCCGCCTGCAGCTCCTCCCCAGGTGGACGACCTCGACGCCACGGTGATCCTGTCCAGAGATCAGGATCTTGGAGGGCCGGAAGCCGAGAGGGAAGCCAGCACACAGCCCCCAAAGAACGAAGAGGTGGAGGAAGAGGGGGACGATCTCGAAAAGACGGTCATCCTTGACACCAGGAAGACCAAAGGAGGCGGCCGTGGACAGGGCTGAAAACCTGGCTGCCAGGGTCAGGGAGATCTTCCAGTCTTCTCCGGATCAGCCAAGGGGGAGGATCGAATCCTTTCTTGCTCAGGAATTGGGCGATCTGGACAGCCAATCCAGGCTGGAGGTGGTGAAGGCTGTCCGCTTGAAGCTTGCGTCGCCACGGCCAGCTCCTGAGAGCTCTGCGGTCGGAGACCAGGACGTCCTCAGCCGCCTGATGTCCCTCCTCCTCGGGAGCCGCATCTCCGACGAAAGCCTGAGCTCCCCGGATGTCCTGGCCCAACTGGGCAAAAGCCTGAATGTCCTTTTCGACACCCTCAATGAGCTCATCCAGACCGTTGAGGAGAACCTCAAGGGCAGGCCGGACACCTCAGCCACGATCCGAACGGTCATCGCCTCCGAGGTCAGCGGAGCAGAGACCTCCAGGCCCCTGCACGAGCACCTGAATCAGATCAAGGAGGCTTTCCTCGTTGCCCACAAGAGTTTCCTGGAAAGCGGCTCAGGGGTCATGCGTGAGGTCCTCGACGCCCTTTCCCCTGAAAAGCTGGAGACCAAGGTCGGTGGCGGCTTGAAATTCGGGGCCCTCAGGAAGGCTCAACTCTTCGAGCTCTACAAGGCCCAGTATGAGAATATCGTCATGTGGTTCGAAACCGGCCGGTTTCGAGACTACCTTGTCCGTGAATTCGAAAAGAACTGTGAACGTTTCTCAACAAACATGAAGTAAGCCTCTAGAAAAGCGAGGTGATACCGTGCGCACACTGCTCCTTCATCTTTGTCTCGGGCTCCTGGTTGGTGTCCTGACCTCATGCGGAAGCAAGACCGTCAGTCCTCCGCCCCAGGCACAGGCCACCTATTCTGAAGAGGACATCGTCATCCATCTCAAGGCCGACGAGCAGCTCAACCGATTCCAGAACAGTGCCCATGCTCTGCATCTCTGCATTTACCAGCTCTCGAACCCGAACAGCATCAACCAGTATTCGAACGACGCCGCTGGAATCTCACAGCTTCTCCGATGCAAGAGCTTCGACCCCAGCGTGACCATGTCCAAAAAGGTGATCATGCAGCCCGGCAGCGAGTCCACAGTCGTCCTGGACCGGGCTCAGGGGTCACGGTATGTTGCCCTTGCGGCAGGCTACTACAAGCTGGACAAGGAGCATTCCGTCAGGCTGGTCCAGATCCCGGTCATTGAAAAGACTGAAGGCTTCTTTCGAAAGAAGGTCACCCGTCTCCTGGGACACCTCGAGGTCACCTTCGATCTTGGACCAGAACGTCTCAGCACGATCGGAGATGAGTAGTGGACGTCCATAACCCCCTTTTCTGGCATCAGGGACTCTTTCTCCAACCGCAGCACTTTCAGCTGCTGGAAAGGTCCATAGCGACCCAGCTCTCCCCCCTGCTCCGCTACCCCTGCCCTCACCTGTGGGGGATCCGCCGGGTTGAGGTCCACGAAGCTGCCCTGAACAACCGGTCCTTTCAAATCCTCAGCGGGGAGTTTCTCTTTCCAGACGGCTCCTTTGTCGTCTTTCCCGGGAACGCCAGCCTTGAGGCCAGATCATTTGACGAGGACTGGGTCGAGGGAGGCAAACCCCTGACAGTCTATCTCGGTCTCAAAAAATGGGACAGCAAGAACAAGAACGTCTCGGTCCTGCCAGGCCTGGAAGGGGCCAGCCAGAGCAACACCCGGTTTGTGGCTCCAACGAACCCGGAAGAGGTGCCAGATCTGCATGAGGGCAAAGACCCGGCCCTGGTCAAGAAGCTTTCGTACGTCCTGCGCATCTTCTGGGGGACAGAGCTTGACCAGCTCGGAGCCTACAACCTGATCCCCCTGGCCCGGCTCAAGAGGGAGGGGGATCAGATCCTGCTCTCCGGACAGTTCGTCCCCCCCTGTGTGGCCCTCTCGGCCACGGAACCGCTCCTGAGACTGGTCAGGGAGGTCAAGGATCAGATCGCCTTCCGCTGCCACCAGCTTGAAGAGTACAAGCGCCAGCGCGGCATCCACACCGCGGACTTCGGCTCCAGGGACATGGTCTTTCTCCTGGCCCTGCGCACCCTGGCCAGGTTTGTCCCCAGCCTGACCCATGTCATCGAAGCCGAGACGGTCCATCCATGGTCCGTCTACGGCCTGCTCCGTCAGCTCATCGGGGAGCTCTCGACCTTTTCCGACAGGGTCGGGGCCCTGGGCGAAGAGGTTGGCGGTGAGCAGCTGATCCCGGCTTACGACCATGAGCGCTTGTGGGAGCAGTTCTCCAAAGCGCAAAACCTGATCGCCACGCTCCTGGAGGAGATCACCGCCGGACCGGAGCATGTGATCCGGCTCGAGTTTGACGACACCTTCTACTCCGCCGATCTCAAACCTCAAGTGTTTGAAGAGGGCAACCGCTACTACCTGGTCATCTCCACCGAGGCCGATCCCAACTGGGTCATCACCTCGCTGACCGAAGTGGCCAAGGCCAGCTCGCGGGAGAACCTCCCGATCCTCATTGCCAGGGCCCTCCCCGGCCTGGGGATCGGGCACCTCCAGGTTCCGCCCCAGGAACTCCCGCGGCGCAGCAACAGCATCTACTTCAGCCTTCAGCACCACGGCGACCAGTGGTCTCAGGTTCTCGACGCCAGAAACATTGCCCTCTATTGGGATGATGCCCCTGAAGATCTGAACATTGAACTCATGATTGTGGGCAGGTCATAGCCATGCGCCTTATCGACTGTTTTCTGGAGCTCATCACCTATGTCTCCATGACAACCAGGGAAATTGCCGGTTCGCAGACCCCTTACGAGAGCGTCCGCAACAACGTCAACCGGCTCATGTCCAAGAGCGAGACCTGCCTGTCCAATGGGGGGTTCCAGCCGGGGGACATCGACCAGGCCAGGTTCGCCATCTGCGCCTGGATCGACGAGATGTTCCTCTCGGTCCACTGGGAAGGCCGCCAGCAATGGCAAAAGGAGCAGCTCCAGCGCCAGTACTTCAAAACCACCCGGGCCGGGGAGGAGTTCTTTGACCGCCTCAACGCTCTGGGGGTGCATCAGCGGGACGTGCGCGAAGTCTACTACATCTGCCTCGGTCTGGGTTTTTCCGGCCGGTACATCCACGACGAGGACAAATTCCTCCTGGATCAGCTCCGGGGCTCGAATCTCAAGCTCCTCTTCGGGTCATCGGTGGGCGTTCCGAATCTGAAGGAGATAGAGCTCTTTCCTGACGCCGTGCCGGAATCTCCGGAGGCCTCAGGCCTGCCCAGGGCAAAAGCCAGGTTTTCCACGGCCTCGATCATCGGGCTCTGTGCACCCGTGGTCATTTTCGGGGTCCTGTACGCCATCTATGCCCTGGTCCTGGACGGCTATGCCGGGAACATTCTTGAAATGGTACCAAAATGAAAAAGATCCTCCTCAAGGCCCTCTGGGTCCTGTTCCTCATCTTTCTGGTCCTGTTGACCTGTGTCGTGGTCTTTGGCGTCACCCTCAGCCTGGACTGGCCATGGTGGGTGGCCCTCTTCATCCTCCTCGGTCTGGCTGGCCTGGGGCTGGTGCTGCTCTTTGTGAAAAAGATCCTGCTTCGGAAACGCGAACAGCGCTTTGTTCAGCAGATCATCGCCCAGGACGAGGCCCATCATCAGACCCTCAGTGAACCTGATCGTCAGAAAGCCAGGGAGCTCCAGGACCGCTGGAAGGAATCCGTCCAGAAGCTCAAGAAGTCCCATTTGCGGCAGTACGGCAACCCCCTCTACGTCCTGCCGTGGTATCTGATCATCGGCGAAAGCGGCTCCGGAAAAACAACCGCCATCAACAGCGCCAAACTCTCCTCCCCCTTCGCCGACGTTCAGCGGATCTCAGGCCTCTCCGGGACGAAAAACTGCGACTGGTGGTTCTTTGAAGAGGCCATTGTTCTCGATGTCGCCGGACGGTACGCCATCCCAGTGGACGAAGGCCGGGACAAGGATGAATGGCAGCGTTTCCTGAGACTCCTGGTCAAATATCGTCGCAAGGAGCCCCTCAACGGGCTGATCGTCACCCTGTCCGCTGACAAGGCCCTGACGTCAACGGAAGAGCAGCTCCTCGAAGACGGCAAGAGCATCCGGGCCAGAATCAACGAGCTGATGAGGGTTCTCGGGGCCAGGTTCCCGGTGTACCTCATGGTCACCAAGTGCGACCTGATTGTCGGCATGACCGCCTTTTGCGAATCCCTGCCTGAAGAGAGTCTCCAACAGGCCATGGGGGTCCTCAACCAGTCCCTCGAGGCCGACCCTATCGCCTTTTCCAGCAAGGCCGTGAACCAGGTAGCTGAGAGACTCAAGGATCTTCGACTCCTGGAGGTTCACCACGCCCACGACACGTTGTCCAGCGACCCTTCGGTCCTCATCTTCCCGGACGAGTTCAAAAGCCTGGAAAAGGGCGTCCAGGCCTTCACCCAGGGGGCCTTTGCCCAGAACCCCTACCAGGAAACACCGCATCTTCGGGGGGTCTACTTCTCCAGCGGACGGCAGGAAGGGATGCCCTTCTCCCACATGCTCCACTCCCTCGGACTCATGGAGCGGCAGGACATGCTCCCAGGGACCAGCCGCGGCCTCTTCCTGCACGACTTCTTCTCCAAGCTCCTGCCAGCTGACCGGAAGCTGTTCACCCCGACCCAGCACTTCCTCCAGTGGCGAAGCCTGACCCGCAACATCGGCCTGACAGCCTGGATCGCCCTCGTGCTGGCCCTGTGCGGTCTGCTCAGCCTGTCTTTTCTCAAGAATCTGAGCACCATTCACTCCATGACCAGCACCCTCAAGGCCGAACAACCGGTCCGCAGCGGAGACTTCATGACCGACACCCTGGTCATGGACCGTTTCAAGCAGGCCATCAACAAGCTGGAAGAGGCCAATCAGGGCTGGTGGATCCCCAGATTCGGGCTTGACGCCAGCAAGGATGTGGAGCTTGGGGTCAAGGAAGCCTACCTCGGCCAGTTCAAGCAAGGTTTCCTGGTCTCCCTTGACGCCCAGGTTGAAAAGAGAATGACAGCTTTTTCGGCTGCAACCTCAGACAGAGAGATCGCCGATCACGTCGAGTACCTGACGAGGCGAATCAATCTGATCAAGGACAGGGTCAAGGGGGACGGTCTTCAGGACCTGCAGGACAATCCACAACCCCGGTATGCCCCTGTCCTGGACGCCGTCAGCGAAAAAGGGGCTTCAGTGCCTGAAATCCGTCAGACTTTCAGCCAGCTCTATCTGACCTACCTGGCCTGGCGAGAGGACACCAGCGTCATGAACTCGGAGATGAACCGCCTCCAGGCCTGGCTGAAACGGTTGCTCACCCAGACCAGACAGGACATGGGCTGGCTCATAGCCTGGGCCGAGCTCCAGCCGGACCTGAAACGGGTCGACGTGATCGACTTCTGGGGAGGCAGCCTCCCGCTCGAGGAGGAGATGGCCGTCTCCCAGGCGTTCACCAGTCAGGGCTACAACCGAGTGACCGACTTTATCGAGGAAATCGAAAACGCCCTTCCAGACCCTCTGATCATGGCTGCACACAAAAACGATTTCATGAGCCAGTACCACAGCCTCTACATCAAGGCCTGGCAGGACTATGCATCCCGATTTGCCAGCGGCAGGCAGACCCTGGCCACGAGGGAGGAATGGCGGCAGGTGATCCAGCGCCTGGGGACCGATCAGGGACCTTTTTTCGCCCTGCTGGGCCACGTCAGGGATGAGGTCGCCGCTCTCGAGCTTTCAGACGCAGAGGAACCGGAATGGCTGGCCTTTCTCTACCAGGTGGAGCAGGCCAAGAGGGACGCCTCCAGCGAGATTGCCACCAAGGGCAAGGCTGCCCTGGGCAAGGTCTTCAAGAAAGGGAGGAAGGTGCTCAGGGCTCTGGACGAGGTCGAGTCGGCCAAAGCAAACGATGCCTCCGACACCTTCATGGCCGGCAAGACCTTTCAGAGTTACAGCCTGGCCCTGGAAAAGCTTCGCCCCCTGGCCACGTCGCAGAAACTGGCCTTTGAAACCGCGGCCGACACCCTGACCAAAGACCCGGCCACTGAGGAGTCCCCGTTCTTCGAAGCCAATCAGGCCATCGAGTCGCTCAAGGCCAGCCTTGGGCACCAGGACAATCAGGTGTTCTGGAACCTCCTTCAGGGTCCTGTCGACACGGCCTGGCAGTTCGTCCTCAGGGAGTCCGGCTGCCGGCTGCAGAGCCTGTGGGAATCCCAGGTGCTGACCGAGGTCCGTGGTGCGCCGGATCAGGGCACGGTCAACAAGCTCCTCCTCGGGCAAAACGGCTTTGCCTGGAGCTTTGTCAAAGGTCCTGCAGCACCGTTTGTGAGCCGCAACGTCCAGAAAGGCTACCACCCCAGAGAACGCTACGGTGAATCTGTGCCCCTCAAGACCCCTTTCTTCACCTATCTCAACCAGGGGGCCGTCCGCCAGGTCGTGGTCAAGGACCAGTATCGAGTCAACATCACGGCCCTTCCGGTCAACGTGAACAGCGACGCCCGATATCAGCCTCATGCTGTCAGGCTCGTCCTCAGGTGCGGGGATGAGGATCAGACCCTCATGAATCTCATGTTCCCGACCTCAGAGACCTTTGTCTGGTCTCCTGGCGAGTGCGGGGACGTTCTGCTCCAGATGGAGGTCCACGATGAGGTCCTGACCAGGCGCTACTTTGGGGAATATGCCTTCCCAAGATTTCTGCGGGACTTTTCCAGAGGGGAGAAGACCTTCAGCCCAGGCGATTTTGAAGAGGCCACCACGGCCTGGAAACGCCTCGGAATCAGGCGAGTCAACATGCAGTACAAGCTGAGCGGACACGGCCCGGTCATTGCCCTTCTCAGGGCCGGACTGGGGGCTGCCCCAAAAATGATCGCCGACTGCTGGGACCAGTGACGATGGGATCCTGGACGTGGTTTTCATCCGGCAAGCATCCTGTTGTCGGCGATTTTTTCCAGGTCGGGCATGAAAGCCCCCTGGCCACCCACTTTCAATGGTGGGTGGAAAAAGGGTATGATGGAGTTCTGAGGCAGGGCAGGGGGAATCCTGACGTCAACTCGTGGAGGTTCTGGTCTCATGGGGCCAGAAACGACGAACTCGTCCTGGGCCTGATCAGGGACAGCGGAGACAGCCGGGGACGGCCTTATCCGATCCTGTTCATCGGCTGCGGCACCTTGAAGACCTGGGCTTCGCAGTGGGAACTGCTGCCCCTGGTCTGTGAACAGGCCTGGTCCCAGGCCGAACACCTGGCCGTGAGGCGTCTGGACTCCCTTGAAGATTTCAAAGAGGGCCTGGCAAAGCTTCGAGCCCCCGGCTCCGACTGGACGGCAGCCCGGAAAACCTTTTCCAGGGCCTTTGAAGGCTCTGCTGACGATCAGATCCAGAAAGACCCCAGCTCACAACAGGATCACAACCAAACCATGAGCTATCGCATCACTCCTCGGGAAGGCAGCAGTTCAGCCGCCCTCGTGGCCCGGTGTCACGATCGGTTGAAGACCCTCTTCCGGAATATCCGGCCGCAAACAGTCTTCATGGGCGGCAACGCCTCTACCCTGCATGTGCAGAGCTTTTTCCGGTCCATCACCCCGGCGGATTTCACCGCCATGTGGTCACTGAGGTAGACATGGACATCCTGCAGATTGGTAAAGCGCCCATTGGCCAGGACAGCCCTGCTGGCTCCGATGCCCGCTACGATCCGGAGTTTGAAGAACTCCAGGCAGAGATGGACAAGCTCTCTTCCCCCACGGCGTCCGGCGAAATGAACTGGGAGAAGGTCAGCACCCTGTGCCAGTCCATCCTGTCCCAGAAATCCAAAGATCTCCTGGTGGCCAGCTATTTTGCCGTGGCCCAGATTCAGCTCAGGCAGATTGAAGGCCTGACAGATGGTCTGAAGGTCTTCCGGGATATCGTGGAGAACTTCTGGGAGAGCCTCTTTCCTCCAAAGAAGAGATCCAAAGGCCGGGTTGCAGCCATCGAATGGTGGCTGGAGAGGAGCGAAGCCGCTCTGGAAAAAATGGAGATCCCCCCCCTGTCCACCGAGACCCTGGATCAGGTCCGCGACGACCTGAAGACCATCCAGGCCGTGCTTGATGAGCACCTTCAGGAACCGCCTCTGCTCAGGCCCCTGGAAAGGGTCATCGAACGGATCCCGGCCATGGCTGAACACGCTGCGACTGAAGCACCGTCCCCACAGGAGCTGGAGACAGAAGCGAGGCAGCCGCCGCCAGAGCCGCCCAGGCAGGAGGTCAAAAAACCTCAGCCTCCTCCCCCTGTCCAGAGCGAGGGCATCTCTTCGACGGCCGAGGCCGAAAAGATCCTCCGGGAGGCCTTCAAGGGTGTCATGCGCACGGCAGACAGGGTCACTGCCCTCGATCCCACTGATGCCCGCAGCTACAGGTGGCGACGGATGGCCGGATGGGCCATGATTCAGCAGCTCCCGCCGGCCGAGAATGGGCAGACCCAGGTGCCCCCGCCTCCGGAGCACGAGACGGTGGCCACCGCCCTCCGCGATCTCGGGGCCAAGGGAAACTGGCAGGCCATGCTCCAGCAGGCTGAGGAAAAGCTCTCCACTGCCCTGCTGTGGCTCGACCTCAACCGTTTCGCTGCCGAGGCCCTCAGCGGCCTTGGTGACCAGCACCAGGCCGCCCATGACGCAGTCTGCCAGGAAACCGGCTCTTTCATTCGCCGCCTGCCGGGCATTGTTGAGCTGTGCTATGCAGATGGAACACCCTTTGCGGACCAGGAAACCCGACAGTGGCTCGCAGAATTGATCCCAAAAGGAGGCGAATCGCCCGGCCCGGCCCGGACGGCAAAGGCAGCTGCCGGAGACGGCGAGACCCGGGAAGCCCTGGATCAGGCCGAAGCCCTGGCCAGAAAGAAAAAGCTTCCAGAGGCCGTCAGCCTCATCCAGCAGCAGATGCAGGTCTGCACTGGTGGCAGGGACAGACTGATCTGGCGCATCGGCCTGGCCAGGATTCTCATGCGCGCACCCTCTTCGGGACTGGTCAGGCCTCACCTGGAACTCATTCTCAAAGATATCGACGAGTTCAGGCTTGAAGAGTGGGACCCAGTGCTTGCCCTGGAAGGGCTGCAGACCGTCTTTCGCGGTCTCAATGCCGGCAAGGGCAAGGAGGAGTCCCAGGCCATCCTGCCCCGGATCGCCCGACTTGACGCTTTCGAGGCCCTGCAGCTGGGGTCCTGAGGTGAACGTGCCTGAACAGAGATCATCATCGACACGAACCAGCAATCATCAGACGCAAGGAGGGCGTTATGGCCAAGGAATCCACAGTAGCACCCCGAGAAAGAGTGAACATCGTATATAAACCGGCGACTGGAGACGCCCAGGAAGAGGTCGAGCTGCCTCTCAAGGTCCTGGTCATGGGTGATTTCACCCAGAAGCCAGACGACAGGGCCGTCGAGGACAGAGACCCCGTGAACATTGACAAGGACAACTTCAACGAGGTGCTCAAGGGCCAGAACATCGACGTCAGCCTCAATGTCCAGAACAGGCTCTCCGAGGAATCGGACGAGGAGATGGCCGTGAATCTCAAGTTCGAGTCCATCAAGGACTTTGGTCCTGAAGCCATCGCCAATCAGGTCCCTGAGCTGAAGAAGCTGCTGGAGCTTCGCGAGTCCCTGAAGTCTCTCAAAGGGCCTTTGAGCAACATCCCGGAGTTCAGGAAAAAGCTCCAGGACCTGGTCAAGGATGAGACCGCTCGGGAAAAACTCTTACAGGAACTGGGCATCGACAAGGAGGAGTGATATGGCCGAGGAACAACAGAAAGCCACCCCCGAACAACAGACCACTGAACAGGAATCGCTGTTGGATTCCATTGTCCAGGCCACCAGGATCCAGCCTCAGGACGACGCCTATTCCCTGACCAAGCAGGGTCTGGAGACCCTCATCTCAGAGCTGGTCAAGCCCGGCAAGAAGGAGATCCCGTCCAAGATCACCAAGGCCATGGTCGATGACATGATCGCGGAGATCGACAGCAAGCTGAGTCTCCAGCTCGACGAGATCCTGCACAACGAGACCTTTCAGAAGCTTGAATCCATCTGGAAGGGGTTGAGGTATCTCGTGGATCACTCTGATTTCCGGGAAAACATCAAGGTCGAGATCCTGAACGTGGACAAGGAGACCCTGCTGGACGACTTCGAAGACTCTCCAGAGATCCCAAAGTCCGGGCTGTACAAGACGGTGTACACCGCTGAGTACGGCACCTTCGGCGGGCAGCCCTACGCCGCCATGGTCGGCAATTTCGAGTTCGACCACGGCCCCCAGGACGTCAAGCTCCTTCAGAACATCGCCTCTGTGGCCACCATGGCCCACGCCCCGTTCATCTCGGCAGTCAGCCCCAGGTTTTTCGGTCTCGACGACTTCACAGCCCTGCCCAACCTCAAGGATCTCAAGTCCATCTTTGAAGGGCCGCAGTACATCAAGTGGCAGTCGTTCAGGGAGTCCGAGGACAGCAGGTACGTCGGGCTGACCTGCCCCAGGTTCCTGCTCCGCCTGCCCTACGGCCCGGACACCCAGCCGGTCAAATCCTTCAACTATGTGGAAGATGTGTCCGGGGGCCACGACAAGTACCTCTGGGGCAACACGGCCTTCACCTTCGCCACCAGGCTGACCGACAGCTTTGCCAAGTACAGGTGGTGCGCCAACATCATCGGCCCCATGGCCGGCGGGGCCGTTGAAGACCTGCCCCTGCACCAGTTCGAGGCCCTGGGCGAGATTCAGACCAAGATCCCTACCGAAACCCTGATCTCGGAACGGCGGGAGTACGAGCTGGCCGAGGAGGGCTTCATCGGACTGACCATGCGCAAAGGCAGCGACAATGCGGCCTTTTTCTCCGCCAACTCGGTTCAGAAGCCCAAATACTTCGGGATCAGCAAAGAGGCCAAGGACGCAGAGACCAACTACAAGCTGGGGACCCAGCTGCCCTACATGTTCGTCATCAACCGTCTGGCCCACTACTTGAAAGTCATCCAGCGGGAGAACATCGGTACCTGGAAGGAACGCAGCGATCTGGAACGGGAGCTGAACAACTGGATCCGCCAGTATGTGGCCGACATGGACAACCCGGCCCCCGGGGTCAGGAGCCGGAGGCCCCTGCGCCAGGCTCAGGTCACGGTGGAAGATGTGGAAGGCGAGCCGGGCTGGTACCGGGTCGGTCTCAAGGTCCGGCCGCACTTCAAGTACATGGGGGCCTTCTTCACCCTGTCCCTGGTGGGCAAGCTTGACAAGGAGTAACCATCAACACTGCAGGAGGGTAAGACCATGGCACAGACCGTCCACCTCTATCTCACGGCCAACGGGACCAAGATCGACGGGGACTCGACCATCCTGTCCCTGGATCGGGAGAACTCCATCGAGTGCCTCTCCTTCTCCGATGCCGTGCGAACGGCCCGGGAGGCCTCCTCTGGCATGGCCACTGGAGAGCGAACCTACGAACCGCTCAGGATCGTCAAGAGGATTGACAAGAGCTCGCCCTTGATCGCCAAGGCCTTGTGCAGCAATGAGGTCATCGAGGCCACCTTCAAATTCTTCCGACCCAGCCCGTCCGGTGACGGGACTACGGAACAGTTCTTCACGGTGGGCATCGAAGAGGGGAGGGTGGCCTCGGTGCAGAGGATCAGCCCGGACGCCCTCGACCCGGCTTCCGCCACTGCTCCGCCGACCGAGGAAGTCTCATTTGTTTTCGGCAAGATCCGCTGGACCTATGAAACGGACGGAGTGGAGCACGAAGACCACTGGTCTCAGAGATCATAGTGCCCGGGTCGATCATGCATGAGGTGCATCCCTGGAGTCAGGCAGCCGCTTGGTTCTCCGGGCAGGGGAAACGCTCAGCCAACCTTTCCCTGCTCCTGGGCTTGTGGACCGTCATGAATGAGGCCCTTCCCGAACAATGAATCCGACCATGGTCAACAGCGGCTTCGAGATCAGGACAGAGGCTCATGGGTGAAACACGCCTTCTGCAGAGGCTCAGGGCCACTGAAGCCAATCCCCTGCGGCGTTCCAGGCATGATCCGAACAGGGTCGTCGATTCGGTTCTGGAGTATCTGCAGCGCATCCTGAACACCAGGCAGGGCAACGTCCCCCTGGGTGAGGATTTCGGAGTGCCGGACTTCACCGATATCGTCCTCTCCTACCCTGACGGCGTGCAGGACTTTGAGAAGTCGATCCGGCAGGCTATACTCAAGTACGAACCCCGGTTAAAGGGGGTCAGGGTCCGTTTTGTCCAGGACGAGAACGACCCCCTTTCCATCCGCTTCAACATTACGGGCAGGCTGGCTGTTGAGGACTTCAAGGACCAGGTCTTCTTTGAATCCACTGTCAACTCCGGCGGACTGATCGAAGTCAAGCGCTGAGAGGCCGACCGCGCTCTCCGTCAAAAACGAGACACCGATCAACATGTTCAATCGCTACTACCAGGACGAACTGTCCAACCTCAGGGACCTGGGGGCCGAGTTTGCCAGGAAGCACCCGGCCCTGGGCCCCATGCTGGCTGGAGCCAGTTCCGACCCAGATGTGGAACGCATCCTGGAAGGGGTGGCCTTTCTCAACGGGCTGCTCCGGGTCAAGCTGGATGATGACTTCCCGGAAATCATCCACGAGCTGATGCAGATCATCTGGCCGCACTACCTTCGCCCCATGCCGGCAAGCACCATTCTGGCCTTCTCGCCCAAAGCGGCCCTGAAGAACCCGATGCAGGTCCCGGCCGGCACCTCCATCGCCTCGGTCCCGGTGGACGGGACCCAGTGCCTCTTCCAGACCTGCTACCCGGTCAGCGTCCACCCGGTCAAGCTCATGAAAACCGCATTCCATCAGCCTCCCGGAGCCGCGGACGTCATCGAGCTGTCCTTTCAGCTCCAGGGCATGAAGTGCCCGGACTGGCATCCACAAGGCCTGAGCTTCCACCTGGGCGGCGATTACCTTGTGGCCACCGAGCTCTTCTATCTCCTGCAGCGCCATCTCAGCCACATCGCCATCGATACAGAGGATGGCCAGACCTGCCGGCTGGAGCCGGACCATCTCCAGAACATGGGATCCAGCCCCCATGAGGCCATCATCCCCTACCCCGACCACTCTTTCCCAGGCTACCGGATTCTTCAGGAATATTTCCTGCTCCCGGAAAAGTTCCTCTTCTTCAGACTGACAGGCTGGGAACACTGGCTGCAGAGGGGCGACACCGACTCCTTCACGGTCCGTTTCGTGCTCAACACCTCCCCTCAGGCCTTTGCCAGACTGAAAAACGAAAACTTCATCCTTTCGGCCACCCCGGCCATCAACCTCTTTTCCATGCATGCCAAGCCAATCCGCCTGGATCACCGCCAGACCGAGTTCCCGATCCAGCCCGACTCCTCGCGGGCCGAGCATTACCAGGTCTACTCGGTCACAGATGTTGTGGGCATCATCCACGGCACAGCCGAGCAGCGAGCCTATGCCCCCTTTGATCTCTACAACCCGCAGTCCAGAGACACGCCCATCTATCACGTCATCAGAAAGCGCTCTCCGGTCCACCAGGGGCTGAGCACCTTCATCACCGTCGATTTCCCTAAAAATGGCGGCCTGCCCAAGGTCGAAACCCTGTCCATCGAGCTCCTGTGCACCAACGGATCCCTGACCGAGAACCTCCAGATCGGCGATATCCGTCTCCCCACGGCCAACACCCCCGAGTTCGTCGACTGCACCAATGTCATGATCCCCCGGCCAGGGGGGCTCCCCCCCATGGGAGAGAACCTCCACTGGAGATTCCTGTCCCACCTGTCTTTGAACTACCTCTCCCTGGCCAGAACCGAGAACTTCAAGGCCCTCCTGGAGCTCTACCTCTTTCCGGACACCAGGGATCAGAAAACCTACCTGGCCAACCGGAAACGTCTCGATGGGCTGGAACGCGTGGTTTCGCAACCGGCAAACAAGCTCGTCTCCGGAATCATGATGCGCGGCCAGGACATCAGGCTGACCCTGCGCCAGGACCACTTTACGGGCCGGGGTGACGTCTTCCTGTTCAGCTCTGTCCTGAACGCCTTTCTGGGCAATTATGCCTCAATCAATGCCTTCACCCAGTTCACGGTTGAAGAGAGCCTCAGCGGCGAGGAGTATCGATGGCCGGCACGTCTCGGGGACAGACCTCTCATTTAGAACAGGCCCTGCTCACAAAAGGCCCGGGCTTTTCATTCTTTCAGGCCTTTCGCCTGCTCAAGGCTCTTGCAGGCCAGCACGAGGGGGAAAAAGCCACCATCCGGGTCAGGCCGGACCTGTCTCTCGGCTTCCCGTCCACTGACATCGTCAAGATCGAACGTCTGAACCACGACCAGCCCCAGTATGACCTGACGGTCTCCTTTCTCGGTCTCTATGGGACATCCTCGCCTCTGCCGACCTTCTACACCGAAGACCTGATCGATGAGCAGTCCCAGGATGAGAGCGTGAACCGAGATTTTTTCGATTTCATCAACCAGAGGGTCTACGAACTCCTCTATCTGGCCTGGTCCAAGTATCGTCAGCATCTCAGAGTCGTGGAAGAAAACCACTTCCAGTCCCTGGAGAGGCTCTTCTGCCTTGTGGGGCTTGGAGAGAAGGAGCTCCGGGACGAGTTCCGGTCCCCGAACCTCATGATCCGCTATGCCGGCCTGTTCACTCAGTTTCCCCGTTCGGCGGCCGGACTCCAGGCCCTTCTGCGGGATGCCCTGGGGCTCAAATCCCTGTCCATTGAAGAGTGCCTCGCCACGTGGGTCCCTATCCCGGTTGAACAGAGGGCCAGGCTGGGGACCCAGAGCTCGAGCCTGGGACGAAACATCCATGTCGGTCAGATGATTCAGGACAGAATGGGCGCCTTTAGGATCCACATCGGCCCTTTGAAAAAACGGCAGTTCCAGGAGCTCATGCCCGGCATGCCCAAGCATGAGCTGCTGACAACCATGGTCAGGCTCTACATTCCAGAGGCCCTGGAGTACGACCTCCATGTGTCCATGTTTCCTGGAGAGGCCCAGAAGACATGCCTCGGAGGGGCTCAGTGGTCCGTTCTCGGTCTGGACACCTGGGTCTTCTCCAGGTCCTCCATCGGCGAGGTGGAGGTCACCTTTCAGCCTGAACACCTGAATTGAAATCACACGTCAAAGGGGTTGGCTTATGATCAAAGTGGACATCAAGGCGTTGCTCAGCAAACTCAACGGATACTGCACCAATGGACTGGAAGCCGCCGCTGGATCCTGCGTGTCCAGAACCCATTACGAGGTCACGGTCGAGCATCTTCTCCTCAAGCTTCTGGACGACCCCAAGGCCGACATCCCCCTGATTCTCAAGCAGTTTGACCTCGAGCCGGGCAGGCTGAGCGCCTCCCTGGAGAGCACCCTGGAGCAGTTTCCCACCGGGAACGCCGGCAAGCCCGTTTTCTCCCCCCATCTCCTGGAATGGTTCCAGGAGTCCTGGCTCACGGGCTCGGTCGATCTCGGTATGAACCGGATCCGTTCCGGAATCCTGCTCCTGGCCATGGTGACCAAGCCCTCCCAGTTCACCACATCCGGCTTTGTCGATCTCCTCAGCCCCATTGGAAAGGACGCCCTCCTTGAGCAGTTCACGACCATAGCCCAGGGCTCCAGTGAGCAGCCCACGGCCGAGGAGGTTGCTGCCAGGGAACCGAGCCAACCCATGGCCGAAGGCTCTGCCCTGCAGAGGTTCTGTCAGGACTTCACCGCCCGGGCCAGGGAAGGTGCCGTGGATCCGGTCTTTGGCCGGGATCAGGAGATCAGGCAGATGGTGGACATCCTGGCCAGGCGGCGGAAGAACAACCCCATTGTCGTCGGCGAGGCAGGGGTGGGCAAAACCGCTGTGGTCGAGGGCCTGGCCCTGCGCATCGCCCTCGGTGACGTCCCGGACTCCCTGACGGACGTGACCATCCTGGGACTCGACATGGGGCTGCTTCAGGCCGGCGCCGGGATGCGGGGTGAGTTCGAAAACCGACTCAAGTCGGTCATCAACGAAATCAAGGCCTCGCCGACCCCGATCATTCTCTTCATCGACGAGGCCCACACCCTGATCGGGGCCGGCGGACCGTCCGGAGGCGGAGATGCTGCCAACCTGCTCAAACCGGCCCTGGCCAGGGGAGAATTGAAAACGGTCGCCGCGACCACCTGGTCGGAATACAAGAAGTACTTTGAAAAGGACGCCGCACTGGCCAGGCGGTTTCAGCTGGTCAAGCTCGACGAGCCCTCGGTGGAGACGAGCATCCTCATCCTGCGCGGCCTCAAGCAGACCTATGAAGAGAATCACGGGGTGATCGTCCGCGACGATGCGGTCATTGCCGCGGCCGAGCTGTCCAGCAGGTACATCTCGGGACGGCAGCTTCCGGACAAGGCCGTGGACCTCCTGGACACCAGCGCGGCCCGGGTCAAGATCAACCTCACGGCCAAGCCCGATGTCATTGAGGACCGTGAACGCCGGACCCAGGCCCTGGAGCGGGAAAGAAAGGCCCTGGAACGGGACCTGCTGACCGGTTCTGAGTCGGCTGAACACACGGAACGCATTCAGGAGCTGAACCAGGAGCTGGAAGAGGTCTCCGCAGAGCTGGACGCCTTGAGCAGACAATGGACCAGTGAAAAGGACAAGGCCGCCCAACTGGTCGATCTTCGTCAGACCCTCTACGCACCACACAACGGCAGCGAGGACCCCGCGGAGATCAGGGCCGGCATCGATGCCCTGTCCGCGGAACTGGCTGCTGTTCAGGCCGACTCCCCCCTGATCCGGACCGAGGTCGACGCCGATCTTGTGGCCAAGGTGGTCTCTGACTGGACCGGGGTCCCGCTGGGCAATGTCCTCCGGGACGAGGCCAGGAACGTGGCCACTCTCGATGACAACCTCAAAGCCAGGATCAAAGGCCAGGACGGGGCGATTTCATGCATCTCCGAAGGCATCAAGGCTGCCAAGACCGGGCTCAAGGACCCCCAGCAGCCCCTGGGTGTCTTCCTGCTGGTCGGCCCCAGCGGCACCGGGAAGACCGAAACCGGTCTGGCCCTGGCCGACCTGCTCTTCGGCGGAGAGCGGTTCATGGTGACCATCAACATGAGCGAGTTCCAGGAAAGGCACACCGTGAGCCGGCTCATCGGATCACCCCCCGGCTATGTGGGCTATGGTGAAGGCGGAGCCCTGACCGAGGCCGTCCGCCAGAGGCCCTACAGCGTCGTCCTGCTGGACGAGGTTGAAAAAGCTCATCTGGAGGTGATGAACCTCTTCTACCAGGTCTTTGACAAGGGGGCCCTGTCCGACGGGGAGGGCCGGAACATCGATTTCAAAAACACGGTCCTGTTCCTGACCAGCAATCTGGCCTCGGACGTGATCACCCAGCTCTGCGAAGCCGACGAAGCCCCGGATGTGGAGACCATGACCTCGGCCATCAGGCCTATTCTGAGCAACCATTTCAAACCCGCTCTGCTGGCCCGGATGACCATCGTGCCCTATCTCACCCTCGGCACGGAGGTGATCAAGGACATCGTGGCCCTCAAGCTGGGCAAAGTGGCCAAACGGCTCAAAGACACTCACAAAATGACCTTGACCTACAGCGACGAGGTCATGGCCCAGATCGCGGAACGGTGCACCGAGGTGGAGACAGGGGCCAGGAACATCGATTTCATCCTCCATGGGACGATCCTTCCCCAGATCTCCAGGGAAATCCTGGCCGGTATGGGGGAATCCGGGATGCCCTCCCAGGTCACCCTGGGCCTGGCCGAGGACGGGACCTTCGATGTCCGGTTTCAGGCCTGACATCAACTCCCGCCCGGGCCATCTTTCGAGATGTCGAGCCTCTGCTCTGCATCTCATGGGGTACGTTCAGTGACAACTGTGAACCGAAGACCATCCCCTGGACACCGACTTGATCCGATGCGGCCCCGAGGCCTTTCAGCCGGCTGCATCCCGCCAGGAGGCGCCTGATGACCAGTGTGGAAACCATGAGCTACAGGTTCCTGTCCCAGGCCTATGCCGACGACCCGGAGATCCTGTTCGTCAAGAGCTTGACCGGCAGCGAAGGCATCTCCCAGCTCTATGAGTTCGACATCAACCTCCTGTCGGACGATCCCGAAATCGACCTCAAGGCCGTCCTCACCAACCCGGCCACCCTGACCTTTGAACGCGACGAAGGGGACCTCAAGTTTCACGGCATCGTGGCCCACTTTGAGCAACTCCCTGAGATCAGGTCCAGCGCCCAGTACCGGGCCATCCTCGTCCCAAGGCTGTGGCAGGCCGACCTCTACCACCAGAACCAGCTCTTCCTGGACAAGTCGGTGCCGGACATCATCCGGGACATCCTGGAACAGACCGGGCTCACCAGCCAGGACTACGAGCTCAGGCTGACAGGGAGCTACTCCACGTGGGAATACATCTGCCAGTTCGATGAAACCGACTTCAACTTCATCTCCAGATGGATGGAGCGGGAAGGCATCTCCTTCTTTTTCGAACAGACCGAGGAAGGGGAGAAGCTGATCATCACCGACAGTTCATCCGCCCACAGCCCAAGGCCGGAGAGAACGGTCAGCTACACCCCTCCCACGGGGGAGACACCTGATGAAGACGTGATCCAGGATTTCGTCTGCATCCACAAGCGACTGCCGCAGAAAGTGGTCCTTCAGGACTACAACTACAGGAGCCCCTCCCAGATGCTCAAGGCCGAAGCTGACGTCGACCCCCAGGGCCAGGGAACGGTCACGCTTTACGGCGAACACTTCAAGGACACGGACCAGGGCAACGCACTGGCCAGGATCAGGGCCGAATCCCTCCTGTGCCGGGAAAAGGTCTTTCACGGCGAAAGCATCGTCCCCGACCTCTGCCCTGGTTTCCTCTTTGAGCTGGATGAACACTTTCGCCCCTCGTACAACCAGCAGTACCTGGTCACCAACGTCACGCATCAGGGGAGCCAGTCAGGCTTCCACAGTGAAACCGGGGGGGAGTTGGGCCCGAAGTACTCCAACGTCTTTTCGGCCATTCCGTCGGAGATTCAGTACCGGCCGAAAAAGAAGACCCCGAGGCCCAAATTCTTCGGCACCCTGAACGCCAAGGTCGATGCTGCCGGTGCCGATGAGTACGCCGAACTCGACGACCAGGGTCGCTACAAGGTCATCCTGCCCTTTGACCAGAGCGGGCGGTCGGACGGCAAAGCCTCACGTTTCGTGCGCATGTCCCAACCCTATGCCGGGGCCAACTACGGCATGCACTTCCCGCTGCACAAGGGCGTCGAGGTGCTGCTGACCTTTGTCGACGGCGACCCTGACCGGCCGATCATCGCCGGATCGGTGCCCAACCCGGAAACTGCCAGCCCGGTCACCAGCACCAACCAGACCCAGTGCGTCATTCAGACCGGAGGCGGCAACAAGATCCATTCCGAAGACAAGAAGGACCAGGAACTGGTGATGATCGAGTCGCCCAAGGAAAAATCCTTCTTCCGCATCGGGACCGGGAAAAAGGGCGGCGACGACGGTACGGAACTGGCGACCAAGGCCCATCAGATCGTAAGCATCGGGCAAAAGCGGTCCCTCGAGGTCGGCGAAGACACCAAGCACACCTTCAAGGCCAATATTGAGGAAAAGACCCTGGGGGACAAGAAGGGAACCACCATCGGCAACACCGAGGAAAAAAAGATCGGGGATTCCAAGGCGACCATGGTCGGCAACCAGGAGGTTCTCAACGTCTCCAACCTCAAGGTCACCGCCGTGGGGCAGAGCGAGCAGACCAAGGTGGCCGGCGAGAAGGCCCTCTATGTCGGGACCTGGGACATCACCGGCATTGCCGGCAACACCAGCGTCTGGGTCGGGACCAAGAGCCAGGTCACCATTGCCCTGGCCAGTGAGGTCTACGTCGGGGGCAAGAGCGAAGTCTTTGTCGGGGCCAAGTCCTCCATAGCTGTTGGCGGGGCCATGGAGGTCTTTGTCGGCATGAAGACGTCCATCAATGTCGCCGGGGCTCTGGAGGTCTTTGTGGGCATCAAGATCGAGGTCAAAGTCGGCGGCCTGGTGGAGCTCGTCCTGGCCGTCAAGCTGGCCGTCTCTGTTTCGGCCAGCCTGGAACTGGCAGCCGGGCCGAAACTGGTCAACACGCCGACCGGAATCAAGAATGAAGGCATTGAACTGAGCACCTCGGCCATCAAGACGTCCATGTCCGGCCTGACGAATTTTTTCTGACCGTGATCGACAGTCGCAACATTCCTGAGGTTTCGAAGCACTGACGCCCCCCCTGGAGGTTGACCTGATGAATGAGCCGCCCTTCAAAAACGCCTCATCCCAGGAAAAACGGGCCGCCGGCACGCCCAAATTCTCCGCGGCCGAAACCATCGCCAAAATGCGTGCCGCCGGCCTGCACAACCCGGAGGTGGAGGAGACGCTGTACCGGGCTGAGGTCAACTACAATCAGGCCTACAGAAAGTATGGGTACCGGTTTCCGCCCATGGCCATGCCCAGCGAAGAAGAGAAGGCCAAGATGAGAGAGCTGGTCCTGACCGGCTACGGCAACGGGGAAAGCTTTTCCGGCCTGGACTTCACAGGCATCGACCTTTCCGGAGCCGATCTGCGGGGAGTCGACTTTTCCGAGGGCTTTCTCGAAGGGGCCAACCTTGAAGGCGCCGATCTCCGTGGGGCGGATTTCACCCGCTGCGTCCTGGTCAGGGCCAATCTTTCCCGGGCCTTCCTGCCCTCGGCCAAAATGTCCGAGACCTGCCTTGGCCTGGCCGACCTGAGCCGTGCGGAGCTGAAAAAGGCCAACCTCTCCAAGGCCGTGCTGGTGGAGGCCGACCTTTCCCAGGCCGTCCTGTCCGAAGCCAACCTTGATGAAGCCGACTGCACCAGGGCCGTCTTCAATCAGGCCGACATGCAGCGGGCCAGCCTGAAACAGACCCAGTTCCTCGAATCAGACCTGACCGAGGCCAACCTGGCCAATGCCAAAGCCGCCGATGCGATCTTCGTCAGGGCTGTCTTCAAGGATGCCGATTTCAGCGGGCTCGATGTCGAGGCGGCTATCTTCGCCGGGGTGATGGGCAACCCGGCCAAGCAGTGACCCTTCTGCCATGAAAGTCATCAAGCCCCTCAGCCAGAGCCTGCTGCACAGGACTTTTGAATTCGATCACCGCTTCCATTTCACGGTCTCGGTGTTCAGCTTCTTCGACTTCGACCCCCGGACAGGGCTGCTCCCGGAAAATGCCATGTGGCCCTTTGCAGCCCAGGAACTGGGGGATGGAGCTGTTCTGGACCTGGGGATGCCCAAACCCTTTGGGGAAGTTTTGGTCTGCGGGAGCTTCTTCGCACCCGGCAACACAGCAGTTCCAGCCGGCAGGGTGCGCCTCTCTCTCGGGGAGATCGACAAGACGCTCTTCGTCTTCGGCCCCAGATACTGGATCAGGGCTGCCGGGGTCTCCCTGGCCATTTCCGAGCCCGCACCCATGACCTCGCTGAAGATCGACTTCGCCAACGCCTTCGGCGGGCCGGGCTTTGACAGGAACCCCCTGGGCAAGGGGTTTGCCCCTGTCCCATCGTCAGCTGGAGAGAGGTTCCACCCCCTGCCGAACATCGAAGACCCGCACAACCTCATCGGCTCGCCAAAGCAGAGACCGGAACCGGCCTGTCTCACGCCGCTGGACATGATGTGGCCCCAGAGACGATCAAAATCGGGGACCTATGACCAGAAATGGCTCGAAGAGCGCTTTCCTGGCCTTCCAGATGACCTGGACTGGTCTTTCTACAACACTGCGCCTGTGGATCAGCAGCTCCAGGGCTTTTTTGAGGGGAACGAGCCTTTTGAGCTTGTGAACATGCACCCCGAGCAGTCCCTGCTTCAGGGGCGGCTTCCCGGGATCCGCTCCCGATGCTTCATGAACCAGTTGGCCGGGGGGGAGACCCATTTCAGGGAAATCCAGCTGCGGGCCGATACGGTCTGGCTCTTCCCCCAGGCCCGCAAAGGCATTCTGACCTACCGGGGGGTGACGGACGTCGCCACCGACGATGCCGATGACGTGAGCCACCTCCTCCTGGCCTATGAGCGGCTGTCCGATCCGTCTCGCCCCCTTGAGCACTACAAAGAGGCCCTTGAGCAGAGACTGGACAAGGACAGGGGCTATCTCCTGGCTTTAAAGGAGTCGGACCTCATTCCGGAAGGCGAAAGCTCGGCCCTCAAAGGGATCATGGACGGGGACGAAGCCGCCAAGCTCACTGGCAAAGGGCTTCTGGCCGGAAACATGAAGAACAGGGCGGACAGGGAAAAGGACAAGCTGTCAGAGGAACTCCGCAAAGCCGGGCTGAACCCGGACGCCTACGACTTCACCCAGGCTCAGAGCCCGGCTGTCGACGTCGACAACCTGGAAAGCCTGGAAGACCTCGTCGACCAGGCCCGAATGCAGAGACAGGAAGCTGAAGACAAGGCCAGAAAGGCTCTGGCCGAGCAGGGGTTCGACTACGATCACCTGACCGCCACTCCCGGCCGGGACCCCTCAGCCCACTTCAGGTTCTCGGCCGAGGACACCATCAGCCAGCTGCGCGAACTCGGAGTCCAGGACCCGGAAGGCGAGACCCTCCTCAAGAGGACCGAAGAACTCCTCAAGGCGGCCTACAAGGATTACGGCCACTTCTTCCCCCCGTGTGCCAGACTTCAGGCCTCGGAGCTTGAAGCCCTGAAGGGGACAGTCCTGAAGGGCTACCTGAGCGGCGAGAGTTTGGCGGGAAAGGATTTGACCGGCATCGACCTGTCCGGACTGGATCTGGCCGGCATTGATCTCAGGGGGGCCTTCCTGGAAGGGGCCGACCTCTCCGGGACCAACCTTGAAGGGGCGGATCTCTCCGAAGCTGTCCTGGTCAGGGCCCGGATGGCCGACACCCGTCTGGCCTCAGCCGTCATGAGCGCAGCAGGGCTCGGGGGAGCGATCCTGACCGGGGCCAATCTGGAAGGGGCTGACCTGAGCGGGGCCATCCTGGTCAAGGCGGATTTCTCCAGAGCCATTCTAGCCCGGGCCAACCTGGAGGATGCCGACCTCTCAGAAGCCTCCCTGCAGGAAGCTGATCTGTCCGGGACGAGCCTCAAGAGATGCAGAATGATGGACACCAGGCTGGATGGTGCCGGGTGTCCGGGGGCCAATCTGAGTGAAGCCCTCCTGCTCAGCGCCTCTCTCAGGAACTGCGACTTCACCCGGGCAAGTCTCGTCTCGGCCATCCTGGTCAAGGTCACCGGCGACGACACCCACCTCACAGGGGCTGAGCTGAAGAACCTGCGCATGCTCGGAGAATGCTCCTTCCAGGACTCGAACTTCTCCGGGGCCCGCCTGACCGGGGCCAACCTGAGGGGTGCCAACCTTGACCGTTGCGATTTCAGCTCTGCCGACATCTCTGGTTCCGATTTCGGACAGTGCTCCCTCAGAGAGGCTGACATGAACCTGACCACTGCCGCGGGGACCCAGTTCGGCAAGGCCGATCTCTCCCATGCCCGGATGTCGGGGATCAACCTCTTCCAGGGCTCTCTGCAGAAAGCTCTCCTTGAGCACACCAACCTCCAGCAGGCCAACCTGAGCTGTGTGGACTTCATGCGGGTCCGGTTCAGCAATACGGACATCACCCAGGCCTACCTGGCCAAATCCTTCATCGAGCGCTGGATTCCCCGATGATCAGCAAAGAGATGCGCAATGCCTTCCTGGAGGCCATGAGGACCAGAGCCGAAGACCCCGGCACTCTTTCGGCGGATGAGCTTCAGGACAGGATCGCTTCCGGAGAGGTCGTCTCCAACGTGAACTGTTCCGGCATGGACCTTTCCGGGGTCGATCTCTCCGGGGGGGTGTTCGAGCATGTCAGCTTCGAAAACGCCAACCTGTCTGCGGCACTGCTCAATGAATCCGTTTTCGACCACACGCGCTTCGACGCAGCGGATCTGACCAGGGCCGAGATGCACCTGGCCGTCTTCACCGAGTGCTCGTTCTCCCGGGCAACCATGGCCGGGGCCACAATGCAGGTGGCCAAGTTCCTCGAATCCGACCTCTCCCAGGTCGTCTTCAAGCAGGCTGACCTCGAGCTGGCCTCTTTTGTCCAGTCCAGTCTGGACCAGGCCGTTCTGGATGGAGCCAGCCTGAGCCGAACCGCCGTGCTCGACTCCAGCCTGAACAACGCCAGCCTGAAGGACGCCTCGTGCGTTCAGGCCCTGCTCATGAATGTCGACTTCAGGACGATTGACATCTCAAACGCCCGATTCGACCAGGTTCTCCTGACCGGGTCCTGCTTTGCCGGTCTGGATCTGGCCAGGATGTCCTTTCCCAGATGCCAGTTCAAAGAGGCCGACCTGCATGGCGCGGTCCTGTCTCAAGCCGATCTGACCCAGGCCAACTTCATTCAGGCCGACCTGTCCGGGGCCAGGCTTGACCGGGTCAAGGCCCCCATGGCCCTGTTCGTGGAGGCAAAAGCGCCAAAGGCCTCCTTTGCCGGGGCTGACCTGCAGCAGGCTGTGTTCCAGAAAACAGACCTGACCCTGGCCGACCTGAGCGGCATCAATGCCGAAAGCGCCGTCTTTTCCGAAGCCGTCTGCAGGGGAGCCACCCTTGTCAGGGCCACCCTTGTCGATGCCGACCTGTCCCGTGCCGACCTCTCAGGGGCGGACATGAAGAGGTCCAACGTCTTCCGGGCCAAACTGCACCGAAGCATTGAGGAGCACACCATGTGGGACGGATCGAACAGGGATATGGCCCTTGGCACCGATCCCGAGCTGGCCAGGGCCGAATCGTGGCAACCCGGACAATCCTGAAAACCCGTCCATGGAGAGAGGCAATGAACACTGTGGAAAGCCAGCATGGCGAGATCGTCGAAATCCAGGAGCAGGGCGTCGTGACAGCCTCCCAGGGGGCCTGGCACACTGTCGAGACCCGAAGCGGCAGCTTTGCGGCCAAAAAGGCGGTCAGCTGCCTCATCGAGCCAGTTGAGGACGACACCGTCCTTGTGGCCGGCAACGAGGACGACGGGCTGTATGTCCTGGCCGTGCTCGAACGGCCCGGCAGACAGGACGCGACCATCAGGCTCGACACCGGCCTCAGGCTCAAACTGGAGAAGGGTCGGCTGTCCCTGGCTGCTGAAGAGGGAATCTCCCTGGCCTCGCCAGGTGATATCGGCCTGACCTCCACTGAGATGACGGTCCACACCTCAAAGGGACAGGTCACTGCCGGGACCCTTTTCTTCAGCGGAAGCTTTTGGACAGGACAGGTGGACAGACTGCGTATGCTGGCCGCCCACGTGGAGACCTGCATCCAGAGCCTGACCCAGCAGATTCAGCGCTGCTATCGAAGGGTGGAGGGGACCGACTGCCTCAGGGCTGGCCGGCTGGACTACCTTGTGGACAAGCTCCTCTCCTTGCGGGGCAAACACTCCATGATCACAGCCAGGGAGGACGTCAAGATCGATGGCGAACGCATTCACATGGGCTGACGGCGTTCTTCTGGATTTCTGTGCGGGAGTGACGCGATCGTCTTCTTGTCCGAACCAATGGTGGCCATGCCCTCAATGACGTGGCTCTTCAAAACCACCTCCCAGGAGCAGAGCATATGTTTGCCAACACCCAGATGATGGGCATGGACATGGGCTTCCCGGATGTCTGCCTGACCCCGACTCCAGCAGGGCCGATCCCGGTCCCTTACCCGAACATCGCCATGGGGCCCACAGCCATCCCCTCCCAGCCCAAGGTTCTGATCATGTGCATGCCGGTCCACAACATGGCCACGACCATCCCCCTGACCAACGGCGACAATGCCGGGGTGAACATGGGCGTCGCCTCAGGAACGGTCATGGGGCCCGCCCGGCATCTGACAGCGGCCTTCAGCGTCCTTGTGGTGGGGATGCCGGCCACCAGAATGACCAGCATGTCCCTGCAAAACTCGACCAACTGTCCTGGAACGCGCATCGTCCCCAGTCAGCCGAAGGTGTTGCTCCTGGCCCCGTAAAGAGCCAGGGAAGCTCCCTGAGGCCTCATCCAGGGCGCCAGTGCATCAAGTCCGGCGGGGTTTCGGCCTCAACTGCTGCATGTCACTCTTTCTGAGATCATGCTGAGTTGTGAATTCTCGTATCAACTTCATCACAGAACAGAGTGCACAGAGATCACAGAGCTGAAGGCAGGTCGCTTTTCCGACTGGAAAATCGCCCAGCCGGCGGCCTCGCCTTCGGCGATGGTCGAGAACTCTTCATGCCGCCTTGCGGCAGCGAAGCGTTGGCATGATTTCGGCGTCAGCCGAAGTCATGCCAACAACTCTTCTTCTGAATCTTCACTCTGTGGACCCTGTGAGCTCGAGCGAGTCATCGAGCGGGTGGTTGAAACTCTCTGGCAGACCCTCTGTCCTCTGTGTGGGTCAAGACCAGGCCTCTGGCCGGGCTGACTCCTGCGGCTGCACCCTGAGTTTTTTTACAGCCGCATCATCCTAGAGGTCCTCCAGGATCTCCTGCTTTTTCTGCTCGAACTCCTCCTGGGTGACCAACCCCTTGTCCCTGAGGTTCTTCAACTCCTCGAGCCTGTCCGTCGCGGAACCAGAGCCGGGGGAAGAGCCCTCGGGCTCGGACAGGAGCCGGAAGCTGTCTGGAGAGCGGGAGCCGTAACTGACCTGCAATGTTGCCCCGGGCCTGTATCTGTCAACATTGAGACGGTATACAGCCCTGGCCAGCCTGACCTGAAAAGGCTCCCCCTCTGGGGGGGCGACCTCAAGGAGCAGCTCCAGTTCCGTGTGTTCGCCAACTGTGCTCCCGGTCCTGGACTCCAGGATTTTGGCAGTTGCCCTTTGTTCCTGTTGGGCCTGAGCCTGACCTGCTTCCTGACCATCGGACTGAAAACCCTTTTTCAGAAAAAGGCCTGAAATGAGTATCACGGCACCAATGGCCACAACCACAACTACACCTATGGCCAGACCGATCATGGGAAGCTTTGCCATCCACCTGCCCCCTCTTGTCAGAAAAAATATGGTGATTTCAGTTTATAGACCGTCGTCAACAGCCTGTAAAGGAACATTCACAGGGCACCCCGCAGGCCCAGCTTGCCACAAGCGACGACCCGGGGCTGAGGTGTCCCGCTCTTGACCCTGTCAGTCAGGCCTGTCAGGAGCATGGGCTGCATGATGCGGCTGCAAAAACTCAAGATGCAGCAGCAGAAGTCAGAATACAGAATTCAGGAGTCAGAATAATCAAAGAGTTACAAAATGCAGATGGCGGCAAAAAAGCCCAACTGAACTTTGTGCACTGGCGTCTTGCATGAACGATCCGACCTCCACCGGGAAAGGGTCCACCTACGACCTGCTTCCCTACCGCAGCCACAGTTTTCCCCAGAGTCATCCCGACCATCTGGCGACACTGGCCAAGCTCGTGGGATTGAAGCCTCAGCCGGTGACGGCCTGCAGGGTGCTCGAACTCGGGTGCGCCAGCGGCGGGAACCTGATCCCCCTGGCGCATCAGCTTCCAGGCAGCGAGTTCATCGGGGTTGAGCTCTCTGGACATCAGGCAGGCATGGGCAGGGGGGTGATCGCCGACCTGGGTTTGAGGAACATCGACATCAAGCATCTGGACATCTTGGACATTGATCACTCCTTCGGGCTGTTCGACTTCATCATTGCCCACGGGGTCTATTCCTGGGTGCCGAACGAGGTGCAGGAGCACATCCTGCACATCGCCTCCTCCAACCTTTCCGCTCATGGTGTGGCCTATGTGAGCTACAACACCTATCCAGGCTGGCATGTGCGGGAAATGATCCGGCACATGATGCGCTACCATTCGAATCGATTTGACCGCCTTCAGACCCGGGTCGAGCAGGCCCGGGCTCTCATGGACTTCCTTGCAGAGGCTGTCTCCGGGCAGAACAGCTGCCATGAAATGCTCCTCAAGCAGGAACTCGATCTGATCCTCAGAAGTGACGATGCCTATCTTTTCCATGAATTTTTGGAAGAGAACAACGCTCCTGAATACTTCCACCACTTCATGGACAGAGTTCGCCAGCACGACCTGCAGTACCTGGCCGAAGCCGATTTCCATACCAGCTTCACCTCCTCTTTTCCTGAACCCATTCAAGAGAACATCGAAGGCTTGAGTCAGGATATCATTGAAAGCGAGCAGTTCATGGATTTTGTCCGCAACCGCCACTTTCGCCAGACACTGCTCTGTCATGGCGGTTTGCAGCTCGAACGGAACCTTGGCGCCGGCAGTCTGAAAGGTCTCAAGATCGCTTCCAACGCCGAGCCTGAAAGCGAGCCTGTCGACTGTTCGCCAGGGGCCTTGCAGACCTTTCACACGCCTGGAGGGATGTGGACACAATCAGATGCCCCTGTCACCAAGGCCGCACTCCACATTCTCAGGCGCGCATGGCCCGAAGCAGTGGATTTCGACTCCCTGTCCGATGAGGTCGTCCATCTGCTGCGCCGGGACAATGTCCAGCCTGAACGTGTGGACTCCGATCAGAACTGGCGTGATCATCTGGCTGAAGACCTCCTGCACTGTTTTGCCCACAAGGTCATCGGGTTTCACACCTGGGAAGCGCGGTTCGTGACCCATCTCAGCCAGAGGCCGAAGGCCTGCCCCCTTGCGGCCTATCAGGCCCATCACGGCCTGCCCGTGGTCAACCAGAAGCATGAAACCGTTGTCCTCGACGACATGGCCCGGGAGGTCCTCAAGCTCATGAATGGAGCCAGGAGCCTGACAGAGATCGTGAACGTTCTCTCCCGCCTGGCTGCCATCGGGGCCTTCAAGTGTGACCACCACGCCCCTGATTTTCCTGGCAGGCTGGAATCAGCTGTCATGGATTCAGCCCGGCTCCTGGCCAGGAACGCTCTCCTGGTGGCCTGAGCTGCT
>CAZNIP010000030.1:0-23965 GCA_964573115.1 uncultured Desulfohalobiaceae bacterium
CTGGGCATGGACTTCTACCAGTACCTGCCCTTCCTGGCCAAGGGCAACGTGGCCCAGCAGATCTTCTGGTACACGGCCTTCATCCCCTCCATGGTCGAGCCCGGACCGACCGTGAACGAAGACGGGACCCCCAAGTGGCGCATGGCCCCCTCCCCTCACGGCCCCTATTGGGAAGAGGGGCAGAAGCTGGGCTATCAGGACTGCGGCTCGTGGACCATCCTCAAGTCCACCCCGGTGGAGCGCAGAAAAGCCGCCTGGCTCTTTGCCCAGTTCTGCGTGTGCAAGACCACGTCCTTGAAAAAGGCCCATGTCGGCCTGACCCCGATCCGGGACAGCGACATCCGGCACGAGTCCTTCACCGAGAGGGCTCCCAGGCTGGGCGGGCTGGTGGAGTTCTACCGCAGCCCGGCCAGAGTGGCCTGGAGCCCCACCGGGACCAACGTGCCCGACTATCCAAAGCTGGCCCAGCTGTGGTGGCAGAACATCGGTGAAGCGGTCGCCGGTGAGGTCACCGTGAGCACGGCCATGGACAATCTGGCCCGGGAGCAGGACCGGATCCTGATGCGTCTGGAGCGGGCCGAGGTTCTGGACAGGGCCGGTCCCAAGCTGAACCCCAAGAAAGACGAGTCCTACTGGCTGAATCAGCCCGGGGCCCCCAAGGCCAAGCTGGACAATGAGAAGCCTCAGGGCAAGACCATCAAGTACGACCAGCTCATCCAGGCCTGGCGGGAAGGCCGGGTCAAGTAGTCTGACCTGACCGCAGCAGAACAGTCCAGGGTCCGGGTTCGCCCGGACCCTGGTTTTTTGATCTATCGCCCCGTGAGTCACCCGCAGTCCGGCCGCGGAGACCATGATTTCCTCTGATCCGCTGGACCGGCCGGGGCAGAGACCAGCAGCATCACGTTGTACCATGAGGACGCAAGGAGCTCGAGCCATGAGCCATTACATTGGAGCCATCGACCAGGGCACGACCAGCAGCCGGTTCATCATCTTCGACCATGAGGGCCGGATCAGAGGGCTGGATCAGAAGGAACACCGGCAGATCTTCCCCCGCCCCGGCTGGGTGGAGCACGATCCCATGGAGATCTGGCAGAACACCCAGGACGTCATTCGGGGGGCCCTGACCAAAGCCGGGATCAAGGGCTCTGACCTGGCTGCCGTGGGCATCACCAATCAGCGCGAGACCACCGTGGTCTGGGACCGCAGCACCGGCCGCCCCTTTTTCAACGCCATCGTCTGGCAGTGTGCCCGGACCCATGAGATCTGCCGGCGGCTCATGGCCGACGGCGGACAGGACCGCTTCCGGGAGACCACCGGCCTGCCGGTCTCAACCTATTTTTCCGGCCCCAAGATCACGTGGATCCTGGAGACCGTGCCTGAAGCCAGAAAAGCGGCTGAGGCCGGAGACGCCCTGTTCGGGACCATGGAGACCTGGATCATCTGGTGGCTGACCGGGGGGCCGCAGGGCGGGGCCCATGTGACCGACGTGACCAATGCCAGCCGGACCATGCTCATGGACCTCCACTCCCTGGAGTGGGACCAGGAGATCCTCAAGATCCTGGGTATTCCCCCAGCCGGGCTTCCGCGGATCGTTCCTTCCAGCGACAGCGGCTCCTGGGGACCGACCTCGGAAAGCGGCCCTTTCAGGGCCCGCATTCCGGTCTGCGGTGCGGTTGGGGACCAGCAGGCCGCTCTGGTCGGTCAGACCTGCTTTGCCCCTGGTGAAGCCAAGAACACCTACGGCACAGGCTGTTTCCTGCTCATGCACACCGGGCACGAGCCCATTGTCTCCAGGCATGGCCTCCTGACCACCCTGGCCTACCAGTTCAGCGGCCGCAAGCCATCCTACTGTCTGGAGGGGGCCATCGCCATCGCCGGGGCCCTGGTCCAGTGGCTCCGGGACAATCTCGGGCTCATCAGGGAGGCCAGGGACATCGAGGACCTGGCCGCCAAAGTCGAGGACACCGGGGGCGTCTATGTGGTCCCGGCCTTTTCCGGTCTCCTGGCGCCCTACTGGCGGCCGGACGCCAGAGGCATCATCACCGGGCTGACCAGGTACGCCAACAAGCACCACCTGGCCAGGGCCGTGCTCGAAGCCACGGCCTACCAGACCAGGGACATCGTCGAAGCCATGAACAAGGACTCGGGTGTGGAGCTGACCAAGCTCAAAGTGGACGGAGGCATGGTGGCCAACGAACTGCTCATGCAGTTCCAGTCGGACATGCTCGATGTCCCGGTCATCCGGCCACAGGTGGCTGAAACCACCTGCCTGGGTGCGGCCTACGCGGCCGGGATCGCTTCTGGGTTCTGGTCCGGCCGGGAAGAGCTTCGCAACAACTGGGTCGAGGACACCCGCTGGACACCGAACATGGACCCTGAGCTCAGGGAGGCCAGGTATCAGAAGTGGAAGATGGCTGTGGAGCGGACCTTCGGCTGGGAGGAATGATTGCTGACTGCCCGGCAAGCGAAAAGCTGGCCGAGCAGAAAAAAGTGGGGCCACCCACCAGGCGAACATGTGTGGATGGCCCCGGAGGGGGGGAACTGAAAGGGTTTGAGCCTTATCTCAAAACGGACACACGGCCAGGAGGTTGAAGGACTGGTAGCCATTGGCCGGGTCCTCGGCATAGCGGCAGCCGAGGAACCGGTTGGCTTCGCCCTTGTTTTCGATCGAGTCCGGGGAGTCCCTGTAGAAAGGGCACTCGTTGTTGAAGCAGACATAGATCTCCCCCCACATGGTTTCGGGAGGTGCGATCCAGGCCGTTAATTCCTGATGACAATACGGGCAGTACCTCTTCATGGCTCGCCTCCTCGATTGCGGCTGGCACCTTCGCAGCATGGTGTCAGGTTGAGCTCTCAGGCCGCTTTCAGAAACAGGAGTGAGCCCGCCTTTTGACTCACCTTGAATCCGAAACCAATTCTCCTTTCTCGCAGGACTCCAGCGGCAGTTCGGTGAAACGGCCGCCGTAGAGGATGGGGTCGCCCTCATACCCGAGCTTTTCAAAGTCGATGTAATCTGTCCGCCCTATCAGGTCCCGGACATCGCATCCCTTCTCGGCCAGGGCCTCGAAGTCCATCCCCTGTTGAACCAGCTCTCTGAAGTCCACGCCTCTCTTGTCCCGGTGACAACGGTTGCAGGTCTGCGTTCCAGTGAGACTCTCGTGGCAGTTGACGCAGGACAGGGCATACTCCTTGGGCATGACCTCGTGCTGCAGCCCTCTGTACAGGTCAGTCCGGATCCACTCGTACTCGCCGCTGTAGTCCAGCCCGGCCTCCCTCATCCCGACCTCGAAGGCCTTGTCCCAGTTCCGGCCTTTCCAGAAGGCCGAGGTGTCGTCCTTGTTCCAGGGGAAGAGATGGGGGACCAGGAGGAGATGATTCTCTGCATCAGCCGCCTGGACGCCCTTCATGACCTGAAAGGGCCAGATCTTGGAGTTCGGGTCCTTGAAACAGCCCAGGGGGTCGTTCAGGTTGAGGACTTCGACAGCGGGATCAAAGGTGTCCCCAATGAGGTAACGTTTCATGTATCCATTGTACCAGGCGTAATCGGGCCTGGCGGCCATATCCCACTTCTGGTCGCCCTTTTTCCAGTGGTAGTCGGTCAGGCCGTACTCCACCTTGACCGGCTTGCGCTCCTTGTCCCCGGCCGTGGACCAGTCCCACCAGACCTTGGTCGGCTTTTTCTTGGCAAAGACCGGGGTGTGGCAGGTGTTGCAGGCGACGTGCTCGCAGTGCTCGTTCAAATGATGATCCAGGAGATCGTTCTGATAGTGCGGGGAGCCGCTGTGGCACTTTTCGCAGCTCAGGGGGATCTCCGTGACCGGGCAGGACGTTGACCGGCCGCTGATCTCGTGCCCCACCGTGGTGTGACACTCGGTGCAGGAGAAGTCGTAGCCCCCCATGTGCACGTCGCACATCCGGTCCGGATACCGCAGGCAGCTGTTCATGGTCGGGTTCTTGACCGCGTCACCCCCTCCGCCGAAGAAGTGACAGCTTCCGCAGGTCGTCCTGCTGGTCGGCCCGACATGTTCAGCCACATACTTCAGATCCACATCCGGGGCTGGCATGCCGCCGTTTTTCATGGCCTTGTGATAGCTGCCTGTGGTGTCGTGGCAGACCAGGCAGTCCATGTTGCTCATGTCGGAGAAATCGAAGGAATCGTCTGTCCACCCGTAGCCTGCGTGACATTGTGTGCAACGAGCCTCGTTGCTGATGGTGGACACTCAGAAGTTGTTGATGGCTTTGGTGCCTTTGCCGATCCCCACCTCCTTTTCATGTCTGGCGATATAGGTTGAGGGACCCTTCCACAGCCAGTGAGCGCTGGAGAGCATCTCCTGGCCCTGCTGCTCGTGACAGCGCAGACATTCCATGGTCACCTGCTGGGGAGTGGGATCAGCCGGGAGGGCCACGAGATCCGCGTGCTCAGAGGGGTTTTTCCTGTGACAGCACTCGCAGCCCACCGGCCCCTTGCCCCTCTCCTGGTGACAGCCCATGCACTGCAGATGGTAGGCGGCCTTGAGCCCGACCCTGTCCAGGGCCGCAGGCTTGAAGGCCTCCTGGTGGCAGGCCGCGCAGCTGACCATCTCCGAGGCACTCTCGTCTGCCGGACGGTAATGGTGGCATTCGGCGCAGTTGTCCACGTAGTTCACGGCATGCTGGGTGTGCATGAACCGCACCGGCTGGTACATGTCGTCGTAGGTGTTCACATAGGGGCTCTTCAGGAGCAGGTAGTCGTACTCGACATCATCGACCCCCATGCCCATTTCACAGAGACGCTGCTTCCGAACGCTGAGCGGCTCGTCCAGGACATCCTTGATAAAGGCCACCTCCTGCATGGACCTCTGCCTGGCCTTCTCCTGGTCCGGGGCCACCCATCCTTCAGGCTTGGGATTTCTGTCGGCTCGCACTTTGGCCGGAGCTTCCTGGGCGGCTGCCGCTGGGCCGGTCATCAGAAAAAGCCCTCCCAGACTGATGGCCAGTGCCCCGACAAGGCAGGTCAGGAACGCTCCTCGGTCAGGTTTGAAACATCTCATACGGTGGCCTCCTTTTCCGCAGGCAAGACTGGAAGATGCGTCACGGCCAGACGGTAGAGAAAGATCAGGGTGGCCGTCAGGCCTGCTGTCAGAGCAAACTCGCCGGCTGCAGGCCAGTAGGCCTGCTGGCTGGTTTGCGGGGCATAGGCGATCAGGAAGACATTGATCCGATTCAGGATCACGCCGAAGACGATCAGGGTTGAAGAGATGAACAGCCAGCGCGGCGAGTTTCTGACCCTCCCGGAGAGCAGCAGGGCAAAGGGCAGGGCCACCCCGAGGACGATCTCGGCCAGAAAGGCGTTGCTCTGGGCCGTTCCATTGAACAGAAAGGCCGTGGTCCCTCTGACGAACATGTCCCCCAGCTTGAGGGCCAGATAGAGACCCAGGACAAAGGTCGTGATCCTGACCAGGGGGGCCAGGACATGGGTCTCGGGTTTGAGCTTCAGCGAGCTCGTACAGAGTGTGGACTCAAAGACAACCATGGGATAGCCCACCGATATGGCCGAAAGCAGGAAGAACAGAGGCAGGACCGGGGTGTACCACAAGGCGTGAACCTTGGTGGGCGCAATGACCATGAGTGTCCCCAGACTGGACTGGTGCATGCATGACAGGACCACCCCGAGAATGATGAACACCCAGAGGATCCTGTCCATCTGATTGTACAGGGACTGCAAAAATGGAACCCTGTCCTTGAAGCGTTCGCAGATGATGGGAATGAGTTCGATATAGAGCACGATGAGGTAGCAGAACACGCACATGGCCACTTCAAACAGGGCCGACGTGTAGTTCTGATAGATGAGGGGTTTCCAGAAGGCCCACGACCGGCCGATGTCGAAAAACAGCCCCACCGCGACAAAGGTGTACCCCAGGGCCGCGGTCAAGAGTGCCGGTCTGGTGATCGTTTCATAGAACCGCCGCCCAAAGATGTGAGCCAGGGCCGAAGTGGTGAACCCCCCGGCAGCCAGAGCCACACCAGTGACAACATCGATGCTGATCCATATGCCCCAGGGATGGGCATGGTCCAGGTTGGTCACATACCCCAGACCGCCGGTCAGCCTGGCGATGATGGCCGCAAATCCGGCCAGCATGAAGACCACCAGGACGAGGACGCCTGGAGTCCAAAATCTCTTGCCCGCTGGTTGAAACGAATGGCTCATGCCTTCCTCCTTGGTCTTCGATCCTGGCTAGTCACCCTCTTGTTCGCCCTTGTGCTTGTTCATGTACATGACGCCGCCCAAAATGCCGAAGAGAACGATCGGAGACCACAAATGGTGAAAGAGGGTGTGCTGGATGGTCTCTGTCATCTGAGGCAGGGGCCGATCCGGGACTCTCGGGAATCCGAGTTTGGAAAAGGGCACCCCGGACACGTACATCCAGTTGGTCCCCCCGGCTTCATGCTCCCCGAAGATGTGGTCCACATACCGGTCAGGATCGCCGGACAGCCTGTTCCGGGCCAGGCCCAGAAGATCCTTCCGGCGGCCGAAGGTGATGGCCTCCACCGGGCAGACGCTGGCGCAGGCCGGGGGTTTGCCGTCCTGCTCGACACGCTCGTAGCAGAACGAACATTTCATGACCCGCGGGTTCAGGGCGTTCTGGTACTCATAACCAGGAATTTCAAATGGGCAGGCCACCATGCAGTACCGGCATCCGATGCATTTCTTGGGGTCGTAGACCACAGCCCCATTGTCGGCCTTGTACATGGCCCCGGTCATGCATGCTGAGGCGCAGGCAGGGTCTTGACAATGCATGCACTGGGTTTTGACGAACGTCGGCAAGGACGTCCCGTGGTCGTCCCGCTGGCCGGTGAAGAACCTGTTGACAACAGTGTAGGCTTTATCGTCAGGCCTCCTCTGCTCCTCAAAGACAGTCGAATCTTCAAAGTCCCTGTCCGGTTCGGGCAAGGCGTTGACCTCGTTGCAGGCCTCCTCGCACTTGCGGCAGCCAATGCAGCGGGTCAAATCCACGAGACAGCCATAGGCGTTCGGTTTGGCACTGGACTCCCAGGCCTCTGACCGGCCTGCAGGCAGAGCCGTGGCCAGTCCGGCCGCTCCAAGCGTTCCCAGAAAGGTTCGACGAGTGATCCCCATATCCAGCTCCTTGTACCTGTCCATGTGTGAATGCCTCCCGGGACCCCGGGACGGCATCCCCACCCCTCCCCCGCGGGAAGTGTTCGACCTCAGTGACGATGGCCTTCACGCCCAGAGAAGAGGCTGTCTGCCATCATCCGCCGAAATAGCCCATGCTCATGACCTCCATGACCTGGTCGTACTTCCCCCTCAGGGTGTCGATGTTGCCTTCGACATCGTCCTTGATCGGGCTCCACTCTGTGGGGCATTCGGTCTTGAGCTTGGCAATCCTGTCATCCAGGTCGGTGACGATCATTTTCAGCTCCCCGACCTGGGGGAGGACCTTATCCTTGTCCCCTGAGGGCAGCTTGTCGATTTTGCTCATCACGTCGAACATCTTGGCCTTCCAGGCCGTGAGCTCGATCTCCATATTCCTGCAGTAATCCATGACTTCCATGATTGACCTCCTGTTCGTCGATGAAGGATGTCCTCAACCCACCACAATTCATCATCAACCTGACGCATTGTCCTGCTCAGGCCCTGCACACACTGTCATCAATCCACCAGTGGCCCGGGGGGATCTCGATGAACATGTCGGCGTCCACCTCTGGGACTTCAATGGTGATGACCAGAATACCGGAAGGTTCGAGCCAAAAGAGCTTCTGGTCCAATTTCTGAGACAGAGCATCAGGGGGAACGCGGCAGTATTCAGCAATCTGGATGACGGCTTCCCGGAGCGTCGTCTGAGCTTTCTGGGAGAAGGAGACGTCTGCGAGATTCAACGGGTGGGTGATGCTCTCCCCTTGTTCGAGCTCTTCCTTCCGGACCTCATACCTCCGTTCATCGATATGTGACATCGAAGAGCTCCTTATGGTTTGACAGGACAGCAACCCTTTGGCTGAAACCCGGAGGTTCTGAAGCCTCATCCCAGGACTTCCATCAGCAACCTGATCAACGGCCCCCCTGCCTGTCTTGGTACATCCTGTCCACAGCCTGCGGTGATATGATTATGCCGCCCCCCGCATTTCAGGTCCTGCCTGACAGATATGCCTCAGATACCAACCGTGGGACCCTGTGCAAGGATCAGGATGCTGGAAAGAGAGGCGGCATAATGTCATTTCAGGGCCCGTCCTTTGATCTGCCTGGAAGAATCATCCGGTGCAGGCCAAGACGGCGCCCCTGGCGGCTGTCTTTTGAAGGTGCTCTGTGTTTCCACCTGTTGGTGCCCATCTCCATCTAGGTTCCAAGAGCGGTGAAGAAGTCCAGGCTCTTGTCCGGAATGATCTTGATCAACGGCCGCTTGAACATGGTCAGCTTGCCGGTTTCCACATCGTACTTGCCGTTGGTGAACACCCGCCATTTGGCGTCGTCGATGCCCATGTAGTCGCTCCGGTAGTAGAAGCCGGGGTACCTGGTCTCTTCCCGGAAGAGGATGTTCAGCATGTGCATCCGCACGGTCCACAGCCTGTTGTGCTGCTCCCAGCAGCGCATGAGCTCGTGCAGATCCCTGGCCGCCAGCTTCTGGGAGTCCTGCTCCAGGAGGTCCAGATATCTGATTCCCTCTTCCAGGCTCTCCTTGTTGGTCGTGTAGTAGGTTGATGTCCCGCCGCCGTATTCGTCAGAGACCTTCATGATCCGCTTCATGAAGTTGCCCGGGGTGATGTAGTAGGGGTTGACCTCCGGGTCCGTGGACACGTTGGCGAACTCCTTGTAGGTGTACCAGGGCTGATAGAGCTCGTTCTTGATCTCCTCACTGGTCTGCTTCAAGGCGGGCGTGAAGCCCTTGTGATCCAGGCACCAGCGGACCGCTGACTTGGCGGCAATGCGCCCTTCGGCAAAGGAACCCGAGGAGTACTTGTGCCCCGAGGCCCCGACCCCGTCGCCGCAGGTGAACAGCCCGTTGACCGTGGTCATCCGGTTGTAGACCTTGCCGTTGTCCGCCCGGATCTTGTACTCTTCAGGCACCCAGTCCTCGTCAGGACCGGAGACCCACATCCCGCAGCAGCCGGAATGGGACCCCAGGAGATATGGCTCTGTGGGCATGATCTCGGACCGGTTGTCCTCCGGCTGGATGTTGTTGCAGGCCCAGACGTTGGCCTGGGACACGGTCATGTCCAGAAAGTCCTCCCAGGCCTCGGACTCGAGATGCTTGCGCTCCTTCTCGTTCAAGCTCTGACCCAGGTTGGCCAGGGCCGTGGGGGTGTCCATGAAGATGGGCCCGTTGCCGTTGCGCATCTCCCGGATCATCATGTGGTTGCGCAGGCAGGTGGGCATGACCTTGCCCATGGCGTAGCCACGTTTTTCGTAGGGCTCGATCATCTTGATGTTCTTGTCCAGGTAGACCTCGCCCTTACAGTTGGTGGCCTTGGCCTTGAACAGGAGAAACCAGGCCCCCACCGGCCCGTAGCCGTCCTTGAACCTGGTGGGCACGAAGCGGTTCTCCATCATGGTCGTCTCCGCACCGGCCTGCACGGCCAGGGCATAGGTCGTCCCGGCGTTCCAGACCGGGTACCAGGCCCGGCCTTCGCCCTCGCCCTGGGAACGGGTCCGGTACACGTTCACGCACCCGCCGGCTGCCATGACAATGGCATTGGCCTTGATGATGACCACCTCGTTCTCCCGGACGTTGATCCCGGCCACGCCGGCCACCCTGTTGGGCTCGTTGGCGTCCATGAGGATCTTGCAGATGAAAATCCGCTCCATGTACCGCTCTTCGCCCAGGGCGTTCTTGGAGGCCTCGGCCATGATCCGCTTGTAGGACTCGCCATTGATCATGCACTGCCAGGCACCGGTGCGGACCGGTTCGGCCCCTTCCCTGACCTGCAGCCCCTGCTCTTTGGCCCTGGCCCCGTCGAGGTTCTTGCCGTCCTTTTTGACCCAGATGGGCAGGCCCCACTCCTCGAAGAGGTGGACCGAATCGTCCACGTGCCGGCCGACATCATAGACCAGGTCGTCCCTGGTCAGATGCATGAGGTCCATATGGACCATGCGGGTGTAGTCGTCCACGGTGTTGTGGCCCTGTTTCATCCCGATGTAGGTGTTGATGGCCGACAGCCCCTGGGCCAGGGCGCCGGACCTCTCCAGGGCAGCCTTCTCCACGAGCAGGACCTCCACATTGTGCTTGTCGCCCCAGGCGACAGCCTCCACGGCTGAACCGCACCCGGCAGCCCCCCCGCCGACAATGAGGCATTCAGTCTGAATTTCCTTGATGGCTGGTTCGGCTAAGTCCAACCCTTTCCTCTTGGCTTTTGTTGGCAATTGAGGCATGACGTCCTCCTTTGATGGCTGTCAGATGATCAGGCCTGAACATTGGGGTTCTGCCACACATACGTGTGGTCCATCTCTTCCTGCTCGACCAGGTGCCTGATGGTCTTTTCCGGCATCAGGAGCTCGGTCTCGGTGTACTGGCGCTCGTCCTCAATGTTGTCCGGAGCAGGGTGTCCCTGGAAGGGGTTGATGGACCCCTCCGGAGTGGTCCTGTTGGGGAACTTGAACCGCTTGACCGAGCCGTCCCGGAACTGGACCGTCCACATGACATCCTCTGCACTGAGCAGGGGGATGGATGTCCCGCCCAGGGGAGCAAAGTCCGCGTAGGGCCTGACGGAGATCGCACCCTGGGGGCAGATCTTGACGCAGGAATAGCACTCCCAGCAGGCACTCGGCTCCTGGTTGTAGGCCTTCATCTCCTCCTCGTCCAAGATCATGAGATCATTGGGACAGACGTACATGCAGGCCGTGATTTCTCCTCCCTTGCATCCATCACACTTTTCAACATCCACATAGCTTGGCATACCCATTCACCTCCTGTTGATGTAGAGACCTGTGTGCGGTGAAACACGTGAAAGCGTTCAATTCTTCACAAGGTAACAAAAAGCGTGCCAGGAACAGGCTGAACATGGATGTTTTAATTTATTGAAATCATGTGACTTAAATGTCTCCAGGCCTCTCTTGAAATATGCTAGTTGTATTTTTGCAACACCGTTGGCAACCTCATGTTCAGTCCTGCAACACAGAGGGCTTTCTTTCTTCTCCATCCCGTGGTATGCTGGAACAAAATCTCTCAGAACTTTCTGATATTCTTCACTTTCGGTACATCCTGATCCTGTCGGAGTCACGAGTTGCAACGCGTCTGACAAAGGACTGGTCATGGATCTTCCCCAGAGCTCCAACCACTGGTACGAATGGATCCTGAACAGCCTGGCCACAGGTGTTTTCACCGTGGACCAGGACTTCGGGATCACCTTCTTCAACGCCCAGGCCGAAAAGCTGACCGGGTACTCCAGGAGGGAGGCCCTGGGACGGAAATGCTGGACCATCTTCCGGACCGACCACTGCGAGAAGGATTGCAACCTCAAAAAGGCCATTGAGACCGAATCCAACCTCCTGAACGTGAGATTGAAGATGCTCAACCGCCACGGCCTGGAAATCCCGGTGGCCATCACCGCGGCGGTGCTGCATGATCAACAGGGGAAGATCGTGGGCGGGGTGGAGTCTTTTCAGGACGACCGGGCCAGGGACGCTTTGGAAAAAAAGGTCCGTCAGTCCTACCGGATAGAGGATTTCCTCAGCAAGGACCAGGCGATGCGGCAGCAACTGGACAAGCTTCCGATCATCGCCAAATCGATGAAGCCGGTGCTCATCCTGGGAGAAACCGGGGTGGGCAAGGATGTTCTGGCCAAGGTCATCCACAACCTCAGCCCCAGACGGCAGGGACCGTTCATCAAGGTCAACTGCGCCGCCATCCCTGAGACCATGCTCGAGTCAGAGCTCTTTGGCTACAAGAAAGGGGCCTTCACCGACGCCAAGCAGGACAAGCCCGGCAAGTTCCAGCTGGCCCAGAACGGGACCATTTTCCTGGACGAAATCAGCGAGCTCAACTACGACATGCAGGCCAAGCTCCTCCAGGCCCTGGAAGACAAGGAGGTCTTCCCCCTGGGGGGCACCGAGATGGAGTGGATCAACGCCAGGGTTGTCGCGGCCACCAACCGGGATCCCAGCAAGCTCATCGAGGCAGGCGGCTTCAGAAAGGACCTCTACTATCGGCTCAAGCTCTGTGAATTCATCATCCCCCCGCTGCGGGAGCGCATCGTCGACATCCCCCTGCTCCTGGAGCACTTCATCGCTCAGACCGCCTCGCTGTCCGACAAGAGCATCTGCGGCATGAGCCAGAAGGCCAAGAGGCTGCTCATGGAGCACACCTACCCGGGCAATGTCCGGGAGATGAAAAACATCATCGAATACGCGGTCATGCTCAGCAAGGGGACCATCGACGTCCACGATCTGCCCCAGTATCTGATCAAGCAGAACCTGGAGCCGAGGTACTACCTTGTCGGATCAGACAAGCCCCACAGCCTGGAAGAAGGGGAAAAGGCGACCCTGTTCAAGGCCCTGGAGGCCAACAACTGGCACATCCAGAACACGGCCGCCAATCTGGGAATCAATCGAACCACGCTGTGGCGCAAGATGAAGCGATACAACCTCTCCGAACGCAACGACCTCCAATGATGATCATGGCCGACGCCGCTGGCCGGCCTCGAACACGCTCTTGCCAACCCAGGCCGCTGTTCTTACTCTACATTCATTATGTTTGAACAACCCTCTCCAGAACCGGCCATCCCGCCAGGACGGAGGATAAGGACATGCCCATGCTGCCCTCATTTCTGAGCCCTGCCCGAGACGGCCTGATCCCAGTCACTCGAAGACGTCTCGCCCTGACTGCCTTCCTGGTCCTGGTCATCTGGTCCATGGCCCTGGACCAGACAACCCGGGCCCTGACCGGGGCTGACCAGGTCTCGGTGCTCTACACCCGGATCGACGGGAGCATCAACCCGGCCCAGGAGGACCTGCTCCAGCAGTCCATTCAGGATTGCCAGACCAATGGACACGACATCCTGCTCATCGGCCTGGACACACCTGGCGGCCTGGGACAGTCCATGCGCGAAATGCTGAAGATGATCCTCAACTCCCCTGTTCCGGTCATCACCTGGGTCGGCCCCAGGGGGGCCAGGGCTGCCTCAGCCGGGGTCTTTCTGGTAGCCGCCTCCTCGGTGGCGGCCATGAGCCCGCAGACCAACATTGGCGCCGCCTCTCCAGTGGCCATGGGGGGCAGGGACATCCCCGAGACCATGGCCAAAAAGATCAAGAATGATTTCCTGAGCCTGCTCCGCGGCGTGGCCGATGCCCGGAACCGGAACGTGGACTGGTATGAAAAGGCTGTGGAGGAGGCAGTGAGCATCACTGCGGCTGAAGCGGTCATGCTCCGGGTCGTGGACCTGATGGCCGTCAGCCCTGAAGATCTTCTGGCCCAGGTCGGGGCCAAGGGCCTGGACTGGAAAGGAACCAGGATCTCCTATCCGGCTGGTGGCTTCAGCATCGTCGAGCATGACCCGGGGTTCAGGTACTCCTTCCTGTCCTGGCTCCTGAACCCCCAGATCGCCTACTTCCTGCTCCTGGGCGGTCTGGCCGGGCTGTTTTTCGAGCTGAGCAACCCCGGAAGCATCTTTCCCGGAGTCTTTGGCGGCATCTGCCTGCTGCTCGGCCTCTACGCCATGGCGGTTCTGCCCACCAACGTGGCCGGACTGCTGCTCATCCTGCTGAGCATGGTCCTGTTCATCCTGGAGATCGCCGTCACGAGCTACGGGCTCCTGAGCGTCGGGGCCGTGGTCTGCCTGTTCATCGGCTCGCTCATCCTCTTTGATTTCGAGTACGGGCTCGGAGGGCTGCCCCTGAAGGTCATCCTGCCCACCATCCTGGCAATGACCAGCTTCATCGGGCTGGGCCTGTACCTGGTGACCCGGGCCCAGGTCCGGCCCAGGCAGTCCGGGGCCGAGGCCATGATCGGCCTGCGGGGCGAGGTCCTGAAGTGGTCCGGTCAGGAGGGTCATGTCCGGATCAGGGGGGAAATCTGGCGGGCCAGGAGCCGTTCAGGACAGGCTCTCCATCCCGGGGATCACGTGGCCGTGACCGAGATCGATGGTCTCAAGGTCGTCGTTGCCCCAGCAGGGTCCTGAAGTTCATGTTCCAGCATTGCCGCTGGCAAAGCTGAGATCAGTTTGATTGCCTGTTGCGAGAAAACTCTGGATTCGAACCCATGTTTAGCTTTGCCCGAGGCAGAGCTGAAAGGAGGCACCCCATGCAAACCATCTACACCTTCCTGCCGATCGTCATCCTGGTCGTCCTCTTCCTCTTTTCAGCCATCAAGGTCCTCAACGAGTACCAGCGGGCGGTGGTCTTCCGCCTGGGGAGGGTTTTGAAGGCCAAGGGACCCGGCCTGATCATCCTCATCCCCATCGTGGACAAGATGGTCAAGGTCTCGCTGCGGATCCTCGCCCTGGACGTGCCCACCCAGGACGTGATCACCAGGGACAACGTCAGCGTCAAAATCAACGCGGTCATCTACTTCCGGGTCCTGGAGCCGGTCAAGGCCATCCTGGAGGTTGAGGACTACATGTTCGCCACCTCCCAGCTGGCCCAGACCACCCTCAGGAGCGTCTGCGGTGCGGCCGAGCTCGACGAGATCCTGACCCACAGGGACAACGTCAACAATCAGATCCAGACCATTCTGGACGAACACACCGACCCCTGGGGCATCAAGGTCACCAATGTCGAGGTCAAGTACATCGACCTGCCCCAGGAGATGCAGCGGGCCATGGCCAGGCAGGCTGAAGCCGAAAGGGACAGGCGGTCCAAGGTCATCAACGCCGAAGGGGAGTACCAGGCCGCCAACCGCCTGGCCGAAGCTGCGGCCATCATCAGCCGCTACCCCCAGGCCCTGCAGCTCCGCTACCTCCAGACCATGCGGGAGATGACCTACGAGAGCAAGGCCTCGACCATCCTGCCCATCCCTCTGGACCTCTTCAAGGTCGTTCAGGGGATGACCCGGCAGGACGCGGAGCCCCAGACTCCCGTGGGTGAGGAGTCCGAGACCGGGTGAGGAGCTCAGCGCGGCCTCCGGCCGCGCTGACCGGCCAGAGCCCTGAGCCGCCCATAGAGTCTGGCCAGCTGGGTCTCAGGGACCCTGAGCAGGTATCCGGCCATGATCAGTTGATTGATCAGGGTCGTTCGCAGCGGCCCGAGCCGGGTCCAGCGTCGGCCCGAGGTGACCACCGGCACCGGGACGATGACCAGGCCGCCCTTCCTCTTCAAAGCCTGGACCATGTGCACGTCCTCGAGCAGTTGTGTCTCTGGAAAGCCGCCAAGCTCACGGAACAGGCTTGCCGAAAGGAACAGCCCCTGATCTCCGTACGGCAGTCGGAGCATGCGGGACCTGACGTTGGTCACAGTCGTGATCAGGCCGGCCCCGGGGAACCGTTTATCCAGTCCAAAGGAAAAGCTTCCGCCAACCGTGCCGGAGCGCCGCATCCCCTGCCTGATGTACCAGTCGAACAGGAACGGGGCCTGGCTGTCCCCGTGCAGGAAGAAGAGGAGGTCCCCCTGGGCCGCCCCGGCTCCCAGGTTCATCTGTCTTCCCCTGCCGGGCTCCGACCTGAGGACCGAGGCCCCGGACCTCTCAGCGACCTCAACACTCGCATCGCTGCTTCCCCCGTCCACCACCAGAATCTCCACCTCAAAGCCGCTGCTCAGGGAGGCCAGGGTCTGGCTCAAATTGGCCGCCTCGTTCAGGACTGGTATGACCACGCTCAGACATGGAGCCATGGGGGAGAGGACCTGGCCGGGGATACGGCCCAGGTCTTCCGGCCGGTCGATGTCCGGCAGGGTGTCCACAAGGGCCGAGGACAGCCCCAGCTCGGCCGCTTTGTCCGTGGTCTGGGACAAAACCCGGCTCGTGCCCCACTCAATGGTGCTCAGGAGGGGGGCGACCCTGTCCCGGGAAACGCTGGAGCTCAATCCAAGCAGATAAAAGCCGCCGTCTTCGGCCGGCCCAAAGACCACGTCCCGGGAACTGAGGGTCTCAAAGGCCCTGCTCAGAACCCGGACATCGACTGCAGGGCAGTCCGACCCCACCAGGACAACCCTGCCCGCCCCCCTGTCAAGCCCATGTTTCAGGGCCCGGGCCATTCTGTCTCCCAAACCGTGCCCGCTCTGGGGCAGGACATCCAAGTCTTCGCCGAACAGTGCCGACATGAGGCGGGCTGATCCGCCGTGGAGGTGGACCTCGACCCTGGTCCCGGAAGGCAGCTCCCGGGCCTGGTCGAGCAGGTGGCGGGTCATCTGGAATTGAAGTCTGGCCGCATTTTCAGGGCCCAGGGCAGGGATGAGCCTGGTCTTGACCTTTCCCGGGTCGGGAAAGCGGGTGAAGACCTGGAGAAGGTCGCGAGGCGTCTGGGGCATTTGAGGTTTCAGCCCGGCCAGCTGCCGGGCTGACGTGAGCGCCTGCACAGAAGGCTCTCTGCAGGCGCAATGTCAGGCAGCCGTGAGATCGTTGCTGCGTTCTCAGTTGCTCCCTTCAGGGGCAGACTGCTTCAGGTAGCGCATCTGATGCTGAATCATCTGCAATTCCTGAATGATTTTATCCGTCTTGGGGTCGACCTCGTTCATGGCCGAAAGCATGCTGTCCCGGAAGGCTTCCTGTTCCTGCTGGACATCCTTGTCCCTGGCTGTCTTGGCCCTGGCCCGCTGATAGGCGTTGATCTGCTTCTTGTACTCCTGCTCCAGGGACGCCTTTTGAGCCTCTTCCAGCTCCTTGTCCTGGAGCTTGGTCTGCAGCTCCTGCAGGCGCTGAACGTCCACATTTTCGTCAGCCATGTTCGATTCCATGTTCTGCCTGATCATGGCCTGCAGGTCCTGCTGTTCCTGCTCCAGCTCCTTGTTCTCTTCCATGGCCTGCTGCTGGATCTCGGACAGCTCCTCCTGCAGGGACTGAAAACGCTGAATCAGCTTCTGCCTGGTCATCTCCGGGGAGCTTTCCGGGGTCTCGCCGGTCAATGACTTGGACTGCTCAGCCCCCTGAGGCTCTGCAGCCTCCTGGGCCCACACCGGCTGGGCCAGGCAGAACAGGACACCGACACCCATGACCACCGCCCCTGACAACCATCCTTTGCACTGCAATGAAAACATGCTCTATGGCCTCCTTTCGGCTCTTCATCGTTCACATGGATCTCGGTCGTGATCCTCTTTCAACGCTCCTGTCCCGAACGCGCCCCTTGCGAGTTCAGTCGGAGAGTGATGACCCTAACAGCAAGGGTGGGAGCGTTGTCAATGACCAAAGCCGGGCAGAGCTGCAGCAGGACCTCCGTGATCGCAGGAATGCAGCCGGGAACAGCCTCGAAGGCCGGTCAGGGCTTGAAAAACGTCCTTGACAATGGTTGGTTAAACAAATTAAAGCTTACAAGAATTTCATCTCTGTTGCCTGATCACGAACCTGGACCAGAATCCTTATCCGCCTGATTCATCATGAAGGAAGCGCGATAATGAAAAATGCGAGCTTCTCAGGGGGGCTGAAACTGCCGACGCCAACTGAGTCCGGCCCCATGTCCGTCGAGTCCATCCCCCTCCCAGACCGTGTGATCATCCCTCTGAAGCAGCATCTCGGCCCAGCCTGCACCCCAGTGGTCAAGAAGAAAGACGAGCTCAAGAACGGCGACCTCGTGGGCGAAAGCGTCTCATCAACCATCCGATCTCCGCTGGCCGGAGTCGTTGTGGATGTGGACAAGAATTTCAGCCTGCCCAGCGGGGAAAAGGTCACCGCAGTGACCATCGAAAGGGGGGAGGGGACAGAACAGACACCAGCCCTGACTCCCGGTCTCCAGCCCATGGGTTTGATCCTCCAGTCCGGCCTGAACGATTTCTCCCCCCAGGCCATGCCGCTGCTGGACAAGATCGCCATGGCCCAGGAAAAAAGAATCCAGACCCTGATCATCAACGGTCTGGACGAGCTGACCCAAATGGGGGCCCGTTCGGCCCTGCTGGCCCATTCCTCCGAGGATGTCCTGGCCGGCACGTCGCTGCTGCAGCAGCTCATCGGCGCCCGGGAGGTCATCCTGGCCGTGTACGCCCAGAACCACAAGGGCCTGGAGGCCCTCGCCCAGTCGGATCACGGTTTTCGCATCGCCCCGCTGACGGCCAAGCATCCCCAGCACAAGAATCAGCTCCTGGTTTCGGCCCTGACCGGACAGGAATATCCCGCCGGCAGCTCTCCTGAAGACCTGGGCATGGTGATCATGAGCGCCGAGACCGCCTATGCCCTGGCCATGGTGGTCAACCACGGCCAGCTCTGGATGACCAAGCACGTCACTCTGGCCGGCTCACCGTTTGATCCCCCGCGAAACCTGCTCGTGCCCATCGGGACCCCGATCAAAGACGTCCTGGAACATGCGGGTGTCGACCTGTCCACGGTTGGCAAGCTCATCCTGGGCGGCCCCCTGACAGGACAGGCCCTGTCCAGCTTCGACTTTCCAGTGACCAGGGAGACCGATCTCATTGTTGTCCAGCCTCAGCACGAGGTCATCGACTACGCCTGCAACGTGTGCGTCAAATGCGGCTACTGCGTCCAGGCCTGCCCGATGCGGCTCATGCCCCTGCTCATTTCCGGCTACTCCGAAGGCGGTCATTTTGACCTCGCGGCAAAGAATGACATCTTCAGCTGCATCGAATGCGGTTGCTGCGCCTATGTCTGTCCCTCATCCATCCCCATGGTTCAGTGGATCCAGTTCGGCAAGGCAGAACTCACGGCAATGAAGGAGCACGCGTGATGAATGGACCGACCCTCGTTGTCTCCCCGCACCCGCACATTCACAGCGGAAACACTGTCCAGAAGATCATGGTCGACTTCATGCTGGCCCTGGTTCCCGCTGTCCTCTTCGGTCTCTACCTCTTTGGGTTCGACGCCCTGCGGGTGATCCTCATTTCCGTGGCCTCGGCTGTGGGCTGGCAGGCCCTGTCCAGAAAAGCGATCAAGCAGCCTGTCGATGTCTCCGACCTCACAGCCGCCGCCAGCGGGCTCATCCTGGCCATGCTCCTGCCGGCCACCATCCCCTGGTGGCTCATCCTGGTCGGAACGCTGATCATGATCGTCCTGGGTTCGGAAGTGTTCGGGGGGTACGGCTCCAACCCCTTCAACTCCGTGCTCGTAGCCTGGATCATCCTCAAGATGTCCTACCCGGATTTCATGATCGACTGGGGCCTGAGCGGCCAGGGCGGTCCCCTGGAGGCGCCCATGGAGATCTTCAAGGCCAAGGGGCCGAGCTTTCTCGGCCAGACCTATGGCATGGGGGACCTCTTTGTGGGCTCCACAGCCGGGCCTCTCGGCCAGGTTTCGGTCATCATGCTGCTCGTCGGCGGCCTCTATCTCATCGCCAGAAAAACCGTCAACTGGCGGATTCCGGTCAGCTACCTGGCCGGGGTCTTTCTCTTTTCCGGTCTGTTCTGGGTCTTCAGCCCGGGCTCTTTCGCCGACCCCCTCTTTCACCTCCTGGCTGGAGGAACCTTTCTGGCCGCTTTTTTTCTGGCCACCGACCTGCCCTCCTCACCGGTCACCCCGGAAGGCATGATCCTGTTCGGCTTCGCGGCCGGCTGCCTGACGGCCATCATCCGCATGTGGGGGGCCTGGACCTTTGGAGCCTACTACGCAGTCCTGATCATGAGCATGGCCACCCCCTTTCTGGATAAAATCGCACCTGACGTCTACGGGAGGTAACGGACTGTGACAGCACGGGAAATCTTCCGAATGGTTCTGGTCTTGACCATCGTCACCGGGATCTGGGGCGGACTGCTCTCCCTGGTCAAGATGGCCACTGAAGACCAGATCCAGTACCAGCGAATCAAGAACATCAAGGCCCCGGCCCTGAAAAAGGCTTTGACCGTCGACTACGACAACGATCCGGTCAAAGACCGCAGGATCGTGGTTGTCGGCCAGGACAGCAAGGGCAAGCCTGTTGAAAAGACCTTCTTTCTGGCCAAGAAGAACGGACAGATCCAGGCCGTGGCCCTGGAGGCCTTCGGGGGCGGCTATGAGGACGACATCGGAGTGATGATGTCCATCCTCGTTGATCAGGGCCAGCTCGGGGGGATCGCCATCACCACCCACTCCGAAACACCGGGGGTCGGCACCAAGGCCTTTGAGAGCACGGAGTTCATGGACCAGTTCTCGAACCAGCCCCTGACCAAGAACTTCGGGCCCAGGGGGGGCCAGGTCGACGCCGTGACCGGGGCCACCTACACCGCCAACGGGGTCATGACCGCGGTCCAGAGAGGCATCGAGATCTACCAGCAGATCAAGTCGAAGATCATCCAGTAAACGGCCAGGAGCTGAGCATGTCTTCAATGGTTCAAGAATTCACCAAGGGGTTGTGGAAAGAGGTCCCCCCATTCAGGTTCGTCCTGGGGCTGTGCCCGGTCATGGCGGTCACCGCAAGCGTCAACAGCGCCCTGGGCCTGGGCTGCGGGGTCATCTTCGTCCTCCTGGTGAGCAACACCCTCATCTCGACCTTCAAGCAGTTCATTCCGCCCAAGATTCGCGTTCCGGTGTTCATCGTCATCATCGCCTCCGCCGTGACCATTGTCGAGCTGGTGATGGAAGCCTACTTTTACGGGCTCTTCGAAGTCCTGGGGATCTGGATTCCCCTGATCGTGGTCAACTGCCTCATCCTGGGCAGGGCCGAGGCCTTTGCCCGCAAGAACCCGGTCCACCTGGCCGTGGCCGACGGGCTGGGCATGGGGCTGGGATTCACGATCTCCCTGGTCATCCTGGCCACCATCCGGGAGGTCATCGGGGCCGGAACCTGGTTCGGCATTCAGGTCATGCCCAGCTCCTACCTGGGATTCGAGCTCTTTCAGCGCCCCCCTGGGGCCTTCATCTGTCTCGGCCTCATGCTCTGCCTGATCAACTTCATCTCCCTCAAGGTGGACAAGCCCCAGCCGACCTGCTGACGCCCATGCCGGGCTCGAGGCAGGTCTTTCAGACCGGGAAGGAATCCTGGCCTGAAGGCCGAAAACAGAGGACGTCAGTGCAAATGCGAGTCATCAAGACAACGAGGATGTGAATCATGGCCGACACCCTGCTGATGATGGTCACGGCGATCTTCGCCAACAACATTCTCCTGATCCGCTTCCTGGGCCTGTGCCCCTTTGTCGGGGTGTCCACCAGCCTGGACAGCGCCCTGGGCATGTCGGCTGCAGCCCTGTTCGTCAATGTCCTGGCCAGCTCCATCTCCTGGAACGTCTACAATTTTCTCCTCGTCCCTCTGGAGCTGGAATACCTGCGAACCGTGGCCTTCATCCTGGTCATCGCCTCCCTGGTCCAGCTCGTGGAGATCGTCCTGCAGAAGACTGCCCCGGCGCTCTATCGGGCCCTGGGCATTTATCTGCCCCTGATCACCACCAACTGTATGATCTTTGGCGTGGCCGTGCTCAACATCCAGGAGGAGCACACTTTTTTTGAGACCGTGCTCTATGCCTTTGCCACAGCCATCGGCTTCAGCCTGGCCCTGATCATCCTGGCCGGCATTCGGGAACGGTTTGCTCTGGGTCGCATCCCGAGCCTGATGGCCGGTTTCCCGGCCGCCCTGGTCACGGCCGGGATCATGGGTCTGTGCTTCTACGGGTTCATGGGGCTCGGGCAGTAGTCGGCCTTGCCCCTTGACAGAGTGATTGTTGCTTGAACAGGAGCGTGATCGCATGACTTCCATCTTCAGTGCAGTTCTGGCCATGGCCGGCCTGGGCATGATCTTGAGCATTGTCCTCGGGTTGGCGGCCAAGGTCTTCTATGTCTACGTGGACCCGCGGATCGAATCCATCCTGGACATCCTGCCCGGGGCCAACTGCGGCGGCTGCGGGTATGCCGGCTGCAGCGACTATGCCGAGGCCATCGTGGTCAAGAACGAATCCCCCAACCTGTGTGTGGCCGCCGGCGCTGATGTCACCGAGGGGGTCTGCTCCATCATCGGCCAGAGTGCCGAGCTCGGGGTTCGCTCCGTGGCCAGGGTTTTCTGCCAGGGCACACCGGACAAGGCCGTAAGCCTCTTCACCTACTCCGGGGCCATGGACTGCAGGGCCGCCATCGTGTCCACAGGCGGGGACAAGGCCTGTCAGTACGGGTGCATCGGACTCGGGACCTGCGTGCAGGCCTGCCCTTTTGATGCCATTCACATGGGCGACAACGGCCTTCCTGTCGTCAATGAGGATCTGTGCACAGGATGCGGCAACTGCGTTTCAGCCTGCCCCAGGCACATTCCCAGACTCATCCCCATCAATCAGAAGACCGCCAACCTCTGCTCCACCCACGATGCCGGGAAAGTGGTCAAGCAGGTCTGCAGCATCGGCTGCATTGGCTGCGGGGTGTGCAAGAAAAAGTGCCCCCAGGGGGCTGTGGAGCTCGAGGACAAGCTGGCCATCGTCAATCCGGTCCTCTGCACCGGAGAGAACGTGTGCATCGAAAAGTGCCCCACCGGCTCCATGGTCAGCCTCCAGGCCCAGCCTGAAACGACGGCCGCCCCGGCTGAACCGGCTCTGGACGAGTCTGCTGCCCAGGAAGAACCTGCCCAGCAGGCCTAGGCTCCAGCATTTGGTCCTGTCGTTCGAGGCGCTTGAGGGCCCTTCGGCCTCTCGCCCGTCCGAAACCCTTGAACCACCCTTGGTGGCGTCATGCCGCAGCAGCACTCCGTGGAACAGGGAGAGGTCGTCGGCCTTCTCCCGGAGAGCAGGGCCAGGGTCAAGATCCCCAGGCGGTCCACCTGCCAGGGCTGTTCCCACCGCAGCTTCTGCGACCCTTTCGGGTCCGAGCACATGGTGGTCGAGGCCCGCAACAGGGCCCAGGCCCGCGTCGGCCAGCGGGTGGAAGTCAGCTTCGGACGGGAAAAGCAGTCCAAAGCCATCCTCATCCTGTACATCATCCCCCTGGTGGCCCTGATTCTCGGGGCTGCCGCAGGCAACGCCCTGGACCCCTTCAACAACCAGGACGCATCCAGCGCTGTGCTGAGCATCCTCTGCGTGGCCCTCTCCTTTGTCGGCATCCGGGTTTACAGCACCAAACGCTCAGAGAGCCACCCCGACCAGCAGCCGGTGATCACCGCCATCCTCAAGACCTAGGGGAGTGCCCATGAAAATCGTCTTCCACCCGCGGTACCGCGAAGTCTACGCCTCAGACCCGGCAGCGGCTCAAGGGCGGCTGGACAGGGCCCATGAACTCCTCAGCTCCAGATACGACTGCGTTGAACCTCAGCCGGCTGCCGAGGCCGACCTGCAGCTCGTCCACCCTGCTCATCATATCCGCCGCATCAAGGAACGCGGGCAGCTCTTCGAGCTGGCGGCCCTGGCCGCCGGCGGAGGGATCGCCGCTGCAGAGCTGGCCTGCTCCGGTGAACCGGCCTTTGGGCTGATCAGGCCTCCGGGGCATCATGCCAGCGTAGATTCCTGCTGGGGATTCTGCTGGTTCAACAACATGGCCATCGCCATGGAGAAGATGAGGCGGGAGCAGGGCGTCAGGTCAGGAGTGATCGTGGACATCGACCTCCACTTCGGCGATGGGACCAGCGGGTTCTATGCCGCCAAGGAGGCCGTGAGCTACTTCCACCTGGATGGCCTGTCCAGCCTGGACACCTTTCTGGAGTCCATCGAGGACTGCGATCTGGTTGGCATTTCCGCCGGCTTCGACCGCCACCTGGAAGACTGGGGGGGCATGCTGTCCACCGAAGACTACCGGACCCTTGGCCGGACCATCCGCGATTTCACCCAGGATCACTGTCCCGGCAAGGTGTTCGCCGTCCTGGAGGGGGGCTACAATCACCACATCCTGGGAGAGGCCATCCTGGCCCTCCTGGAGGGGCTGGAACCATGAGCTGCCTGGCAGCGCCGCCGCTGGCAGCGCAGAAAACGAAGGTTTGAAGGTGGGCTGAGGAAAGATGCTTGCGGTGTCGAGACAGGATTCGACCCGGCCAGTGTGATCAAAAAAGGGAGCCCGAAGGCTCCCTTTTT
>CAZNIP010000030.1:24065-31278 GCA_964573115.1 uncultured Desulfohalobiaceae bacterium
TCGTGCAGGGCAGCGATCAGGCGAAGCTGAAGTCCAGCTCTTCCTCGCCGCTCTCGTCTTTGTGCACGTCCACCTTGACCTGGCCACCTTTCTGCAGTTCGCCGAACAGGAGCTCGTCAGCCAGCCTGTCCTTGATCTGGGTCTGGATGACCCGGGCCAGAGGCCTGGCACCATAGTCAGGATCGTACCCCTTCTTGGACAGCCAGGTTCTGGCGGCAGCCTCCAGAACCACACTGACCTTCTTCTCTTCCAGCTGATGATTGAGGTCGTTGATGAACTTGTCGACGATCATCTCCATGAGCTCTTCGCTCAGTCCGTTGAAGGGCACAATGCCGTCAAGCCGGTTGCGGAATTCCGGCGAAAAATGCCTCTCCGCAGCCCTGACCCCTTTGTGGGCCTTGTTCTCTGCCTTTTCATTGCCAAAGCCGATGTTCGCGGTGCTCATCTCTCTGGCCCCGATATTGGAGGTCATGAGCAGAATCACGTGCCGGAAATCGGCCTTGCGCCCGGCATTGTCGGTCAGCGTGGCGTAGTCCATGATCTGCAGCAGGATGTTGAACAGATCCGGATGGGCCTTTTCGATCTCGTCCAGCAAGAGGACGGAATAAGGGTTCTTCCGGATGGAGTCCGTGAGCAGCCCACCCTGATCAAAGCCGACATAGCCAGGAGGGGCGCCGATCAGCCTGGCCACAGCATGCTGCTCCATGTATTCGCTCATGTCGAACCTGAGGAAATTGACTCCCAGGATGCCGGCCAGCTGCTTGGCCAGCTCGGTCTTGCCCACTCCGGTCGGACCCACGAGAAGGAAATTGCCCACCGGCTTGTTGTCCTCCCGCAGCCCGGCCCGGGAGCGCTTGATGGCCTGGCAGAGGAACGTGACGGCCTGGTCCTGGCCATAGATGACCTGGTAGAGCTCGTCATCGAGATGCTGCAGCTTCTCCCGGTCTGAGCTGCTGACCCTCTTGATGGGGACCCTGGCCATTTTGGCCACCACGTTCTCGATGTCCTTGGGGGAGATCCTCTTGCGCTTCTTGGAACCGGTCTGCAGGCTGAGCAGGGCCCCGCTCTCGTCCACCACGTCAATGGCCTTGTCAGGCAGGTACCGATCCGGCAGGTGCCGGGAGGTCAGCTCCACGGCCGACTGCAGAGCGGTCCTGGTGTAGTGCACCCCATGGTGCTCCTCGTAATAGGGGCGCAGTCCCTCCAGGATGGCCACGCTCTCCTCAACGCTGGGCTCGGTGACGTCGATTTTCTGAAACCGCCTGGACAGGGCCCGGTCCTTTTCGAAGAGGTTCTTGTACTCCTCATAGGTCGTGGAACCGATGCACCGGATCTCACCAGAGGCCAGGACAGGCTTGAGGATGTTGGAGGCGTCCATGGACCCGCCGCTGGTGGCCCCGGCCCCGACAACCGTGTGGATCTCGTCGATGAACAGGATGGACTGGGTCTTTTCCTTGCACAGCTCATTGATGATCCCTTTGAGCCTGGACTCAAAATCGCCTCGGAACTTGGTTCCGGCCAGCAGGGCCCCCATGTCCAGGGCAAAGATCTCGGTGCTCAGAAAGGGCTCCGGCACCTCACCATTGGCGATCCGCAGGGCCAGGCCCTCTGCCAGGGCCGTCTTGCCGACTCCGGGATCACCGACAAAGAGCGGATTGTTCTTCCGTCGCCTGGACAGGATCTGAACCGTGCGCTCCACTTCCATCTTGCGGCCGATCAGGGGGTCGATATCCCCGCACTTGGCCCTCTGGACCAGGTTCTGGGTGTATTTCTGCAAAAAAGAGTTTTTGTCCTTCTGCTGGCAGCTCTGGCAGCTCTCCTGCTCGGACTCGGTGTTGTGGGCGATCTGCTCGAGGATGTCCAGACGCTCCAGGCCCTGGGCCTTGAGGTAGTACACGGCATAGGAGTCTTCCTCCTCCATGACCGAGGCCAGGAAATCCCCCAGCTCGACCTTGGCCTTTTCAGCCGACTGAACGTGCACGATAGCCCGCTGCAGGACTCGCTGCACGCTCAGGGTCTGAATGACCTCCTTGGCCTGCCCGTGAGGATGGACCTCCAGGTGCTCGAGAAAATAGCGCTCGAGCTGGTTTCGCAGCCTGCTCACGTTGACCCCGCAGTTGTTGAGCAGGACCTTGCCCTTGGAGTCCAGAATGTAGGCGTAGAGCACGTGCTCCAGGGTCAGGAACTCGTGGTGCCTGGTCCTGACCTCTCTGACTGCCAGGGCGAATATCTTCTCTAAATCTCGGCTCAGCATATCAAACCTCTTCCATGGTACATTTCAGTGGGAAACCTTCATTCTTGGCCAGATGATGCACTTGGGCCACTTTCGTCTCGGCCACCTCGGCCGTGTAGACTCCACAGACGCCATTGCCGTTTCTGTGCACACTGAGCATGATTTGGACTGCTTCGGTCTCCGACTTGGCAAACACCTTTTGGAGGACAAAAACAACAAACTCCATGGTCGTGTAGTCGTCATTGTGCAGAATGACCTTGAATTTCGGGGGCTCTTGAAGCTCTTGCTCGATGTCGGGAAAAAGATCGAAATCTGGTTTATCCGGTGTCGTGGGCATCTGCTCACCTTAGCCGCCGCGTGTTTGTGTGTTTGAGTCCCTTGAAAAGGTGTTGACGACAACGCGTTTTTCAAGCGCAAACGGGAACCAGATTCAATAATAATTCTTAATTGAGGTGTGTAAAGAGCGCCTGTTCCGGTTCAGAACAAGAACGGCGAGTGCCTGGAACAGTATGGAGTTTACCCCATGCCGGTCCGGTTTTCAACAAGCTGACCCCTTTCAGGCCCAGAAAAGCCCCGGAGGGGTCCCTGCCTGATCCTTGACCTGGACCGGCAAATACCCTAGGGATGGGATGTCAGTGAATTCCAAAGCCCTGGTGCTTGTGGAAATGGGTTATGCTCTAGGCTCTCGCCATCCAGACTCATGTTTGGATGGCGTTTTTTTTGGAGAATGCCTCATGAAGCTCTTGATCATCGACAATGTCGACTCCTTCACCTACAATCTGGTCCAGATGTTTCTGGGCCTGGACCTGACCATCCGGGTCTGCAGGAACAACAAGACCGACATCAGCCAGATCAGAGCCTTTGATCCGGATGTGATCCTCATCAGCCCCGGACCCAAAGATCCCTCCCAGAGCGGGATCTCCAACGCTGTCATCCACCACTTCCACGCAGCCGTGCCCATCCTCGGGGTGTGCCTCGGCATGCAGTGCCTGAACGAGTATTTCGGTGGAAGGACCGTCCGGGCAGCGCTGCCCATGCACGGGAAGACCAGCTGGATCGAGCACGCCGGACAGGGCCTGCTCAAGAACGTCCCCAGCCCCTTTCAGGGGGCCCGCTATCATTCTCTCCGGGTCAGCCCCGCCAGGAGCTCTCCCCTGCGGGTGACCGCCATGAGCGATGACGGGGTGATCATGGCCATGGAACACGAACGCCTGCCCCTGTTCGGGGTTCAGTTTCACCCCGAGAGCTTTCTCTCTGAACACGGCCCCGCGATCATCGACAATTTCCTGCACCACAGACGCAAGGAGCCGGATCCATGGTGGAGTTGAGCTCGCTGTGCGGTCAGCTGGACCACATCCACACCCGGGACATTTTTCTGCAAGAACCATTCCTGCACCTTGCGGCCAGGTTCGCCCCCGATCCCGGCACGGTGATCCTCATGAGCGGCGGCGATCACGACTGCGCCAGGCATCACATCCTGGCCGCCCGGCCCTGGTTGACGCACAGGGCCCGGCATGTTGACAATTTTCTGCACACCAGGTCTGGGACCCACCATGTCCAGGGCGACCCGCTGGAGCTCACCCGTTCGATCATCGCCGCCTGTGCCCTGGACCATGAGGAATGCTCATCCCCGGTCTGCGCCGGCCTCTTCGGATACCTGGCCTACGACCTCAAGGACCAGATCGAAGAGCTCCCCCGCACTGCGGTGGACGATCTGGACCTGCCCCATCTGTGCCTCTATGCCCCAGGGATCATTGTGGTCCATGACCGCCTGGCCCGGACCACCCGGCTGCACATCCCGGTCCGCTCATCAAGCGGCGGCCTCTCCCTGGAGTCGGATCTGGCCTTTTTTGATCAGGTCATGAACCGCCCCCGGCCGCATGCTCCCCTCAGCACCTCCGGGACCAGGCCGAACCTGCACTCCAACCTCTCCAGAGAGGCCTACCTGGAGGCCGTGGCCCTGATCCAGGACTACATCAGGGCCGGGCACGTCTACCAGGTCAACATGTCCCAGCGCTTCAGCACGGCGTTCTCCGGGGACGGCTTCGAGCTCTTCTGCCGGCTTTTTGACTCCAATCCAGCCCCCTTCTTTGCCTACATCAATGCAGGGGACCACGAGATCATCTCCACGTCTCCGGAACGCTTCCTCCTTCAGCAGGGGAGCCGTGTGGAGACCAGGCCCATCAAGGGCACCCGGCCCCGGGGCAGGACACCCGGGGAGGACGGCAGGCTGCGGGAGGAGCTCCTGCACAGCCCCAAGGACGGGGCCGAACTGTCCATGATCGTGGATCTGCTGCGGAACGACCTGGGCAGGGTCTGTGCACCGAAGACCATCCGGGTGGCTGAGCACAAACGGCTGGAGGCCTACACCAACGTGACCCATCTCGTTTCCAGGGTCGAGGGGCGCCTGGCCCCCGGCCGAAACAGTGTGGACCTCATCCGGGCTGCCTTTCCCGGGGGATCGATCACCGGCTGCCCCAAGGTCCGCTCCATGGAGATCATCGACGAGCTCGAGGCCAGCGCCAGGCACATCTACACCGGATCCATCGGCTACCTCAGCTTCCACCAGACCATGGACCTGTCCATCGCCATCCGCACCGCCACACTGGTCAACGAAACACTGCTCTTCTCCGTGGGCGGGGGGGTGGTCTACGACTCGGATCCGGAAGCCGAGTATGAAGAGACCCTGCACAAAGGCCAGACCTTCTTCAAGGCCATCAAAGAGCATGCCGGTCAAAGCGGCGCGGTCAGGACAATCTGGCACAACGGCCGGCTGGTCCCTGAACACCGGGCCGGGATACCGGTCGCTGACCAGGGGTTCCAGTACGGCTTCGGGCTGTTCGAGACCATTCGGGCCGACCAGGGCCGACCCCACCGCCTCCGGAACCATCTCCAGCGACTGCAGGCCGGCTGGACCGCCATCAGTCAGATCCCCTTTCCGGAACTCGACTGGGGCCCTCTGGTCCAGACCGTGCTCGCGGCCAATGACCTGGAGCACTCCACCGCCTGGGTCAAGATCATCCTCACCTGCGGCTCCAGGGCCGCACCCCCCTATGACCGCAACCTGCTCATTCTGGCCCGGCCCTACAGGCCCCTCAAATCCGCTGCCCTGGGGCAGGGCCTGACCCTGGCCACCTATCCAGGCCCCAGGCAGACCCCGCTGGCCAGCCACAAGACCCTCAACCACCTCTACTACCACCTGGCCGGGGTCTGGGCCAGGCAGCAGGGGGCCGACCAGGCCCTGATCCTCAACCCGGACGGCACGGTGTCCGAAACCAATGCCGCGGGCCTGCTGGGCCTGCAGGCAGACCAGATTGTCCTGCCCCAATCGCCTCATGTGCTGCCCAGCCTGATGGCCGAAGCCGTGGTCTCCTGCCTCCTGGACCTGGGGCTGACCGTGTCCCGACGCCCGGTGGGGCTTGAGGATCTCCTCGGCTGCGATCACCTCCTGGCCGCCAACTCCCTGCTCGGGGCCGTGAGCGTGACAGAGGTGGACCGTCGAGCTGTGGCCCCCTGCCATGATCTGGCCAGACGGCTCACGGACAGGGTCTTCGACCCGGCCCGACCCTGCGGCCGGTAAGAACCAGGCCCCGCACATCCTGACAATCTTGATCTTCCCGGCTGACCAGGATAAACTTTGAGTTTATCTCCCGTTTCTTTCACGGGACGGTCCCCGGACCGCCTTTGCCAGCTGCGCCCAAGGCTTTCGACCATGCGTCCAGAAGATCTGCCCCGCCTCCAGCACAGGCTGCCCCGGCATCCAAACATCCTGGGCAAGACCCGCTTCTTCAATGCCGCCGTGCTCATCCCTCTGGTGGAGAGGGAGGGGGAATTCCATTTTCTGTTCCAGAAGAGGGCCGCCCACATTCGTCAGGGAGGCGAGATCAGCTTTCCTGGAGGGCAGTTCGAACCCGGCAACGACGCGACCTGCAAACAGGCAGCGATCAGGGAGACGGTCGAAGAGCTGGGCATTCCCAGGGAGCGGATTCATGTCAAGGGCCAGCTGGACACCTTTGTCTCCCCAAGGGGCATCACTGTGGACAGCTTTCTGGCCACCCTGGACATCAGCACACTGCAGGACCTCAGCCCGGACACCGAGGAGGTGGAGCGGCTCTTTTTGCTCCCGGTCTCATGGTTTGAAGCCCACCCGCCCCTGGTCTACGATCTGGCGAGCGAAATCAAGCCCCTGACCCTGGGACCCGACGGAGAGTCTGTGGAGCTCTTCCCTGTGGACGAGCTCGGGCTGCCAGCACGGTACAAAAAGCCCTGGCACGGGATGACCCACAGGGTCTATGTCTACCACACCCCTGAGGAAACAGTCTGGGGCATCACGGCTGAACTCATCCGGGAAGTGGTCAGGGCCCTGGACAGGGACGCACCGCATGACAGCCCCGAGTGAGGAAGCGTCCCATCCCTGCTTCTCGGGCAGCACAGGTGTGAAGCTCAACGCCTGGGAAAGACCAGACAGCTTCTCTGATGCGGCTGCAAAAACTCAAGATGCAGCCGCAGAAGTCAGAATACAGAATTCAGAAGACAGAAGAATCAAGGAGTTACATACAGCAAATCACGGCGGCAAACCGCTGCATGGACTTTTTGCACTGACGTCTTCTCTGCGGCTTCAAATGGTGCGGGGCTTTGAAGAGAGACGTGATTTGGCAGGCTTGGGGGCATTGAGCCGGCTCGAAAGAAAAAAAAACACTTGGGTGCTCCTTCTGCTCACTCATCCGGTCTTGATGCCTTTGATCAGCGGCCCGGCCTCTCCCAGCCCATCGTCGAATCAGGCAAGGACATCTCAGTACTTCTTGTGATCAAACTGGCTGCGCGAGGATGATACTTTGCTTCGCACATTGACGTGGTTCTTCATTTTCATGTCAATATTCAGCTTTGCCTCTGGCAAAGCTGAATTTATCTCTATGATTTTATGTGTAAAAACGTGAACACTCGGTTGATAGCTCCAGCTCATTCATTGCCAGTTTGATC
>CAZNIP010000031.1:0-5139 GCA_964573115.1 uncultured Desulfohalobiaceae bacterium
GCTCTGTGGTGAAAACTCTTCCTCCTTCACCCACTGTGGTACGTGTGTGCCAAGCTCATGCCAGCGGCAGGGCTGAAACCTGATGTGCAGTCCTGGCGATCAAGGCTTCACTCAAGGCCCTTGAGCCAGTCCCTGATCTCTTCGGATTGATCTTTCTCCTGCTTGATGGTCAGGTCAAGGTTGGTCGCCAGGCCGGAATGCCCCTGCAGCTCCTTGTTCTCAGCCAATTGTCGATGTCTGTCCAAACCCTGGGTCAGGGAACGGTCCGCGCCCTGGAGGGCCGTGCGACTGTCCGGGCTCGTGTCGCTGCCTGCATTGGTCAGGTCGGGGATCAGGCCGTTTTCGGCCACATCCTCGGCAAAGTGGGCCAGCTGCTTCATCTTGGTCATGGACTGATTCATGATCTCCCAGCTCAGGAGGCCGCTTTGCTGAAAGACCCAGGCATGACGGACATGGTTGAGCATCTCGTTGTATTTGGCCTTGACCTCGGATTGGAGCTGATCAAGGAGGAAGGTTGACAGCTCTTTTTCCCCTTCAGGCCGGCCGTCCAGCTCCTCGGGGGAGAGCTTCTTCAGCTTCTGCCGAAACTTCTGGGCGTGGTAGGCAGACTCCCAGCCGGCCCTTTCCAGAACCCTCCTGATGTGCGGATCATTGACTCTTTCTGCTTCACCCCTGTAGTGCTCCTCCAGGTCGTGCTCATATTTGATGTAGGACTCGAGGATGGTTGCCCGGTTGGTGAAATCCACCGGGTACTCGGCCGGCTCCATGCTCGGTTCCCCCCCGAAATGGCCGATGGCCATGCCGAACCAGTTCATGTGCCACATCTCCTCCCTGGACCGTGACAGGAGGCTGGCCCCCATGGGCGTGTCCTCCCCCTCCTGGTAGCTGTGGACCAGGTAGCGAAGAATGGCGGCCAGTTCATGGGTCAGGTCCTGATTCAGCATGGCGATGAGCTTTGACGTCTCCATAACCTTCTCCTCTCTGGTGTGCCTGCACGTTGTGGATCCAGGGACGCATCGTCCCTCAAGGCCGGTTCGAAGCTGCACCACAGCCAAGCCGGAGCGAGGCCTCAGGCTGAACCGTGGGAGCAGCTCTTTCATCGATGTTCAAAACCATGACCTATTCGGTCCCAGGGGTCAATGAATGGATGGTCTTCCTGTTGCCGAGTGGTTTCGATGCCCATAGATGTCCTGCTCAGGATATGAGCAGCATGGCCAGGGACACTGAGGTCAGGGCCTTGACGGGCCAGCGCTGGAGCAGGGTCAGGCCCTGCCCCGAAAATTGATGCCGTTTGGCGATCTGATTGACAAGCGCGGCAGACCAGGCAAAGCCGCCAAGGATGAACAGGACCTGGAGGGTGGAGATGGCTTCGGGGCTGACAAAAAAAGTTGGGTCTTCCAGGCTCAAGCCCAACATCGTGCCCAGCTCAGGGAGAATGAGGCCACCCTGTTTGAGGAACATCTCCATGTGAAATCCCAGTTCATAGGCAAGGAGCAGAGGGACCAGGGCATAATTCAGCAGCTGGGATTTCTTGATGTCGTCCTTGACCAGGGTCCCGAAGAGGCGACTGGCGGCCCAGGCTATTCCACCCGCGGCCATCAGGACGCAGACCAGGAGACCAACCAGGGAAACTGTCCAGCCCAGAGGGAAAGTGGGCAGCTGATGCAGGGGTTCGAGTCTGAAGAGGCCGCGAAAGAGCTGTGTTCCCAAGACAAGAGGAACCAGGACGTTCATGACCTGTGTTGGATATCGAACCACCCCGAGCTCAAAGCCTGGAATTCTGAAGTTCAATCTCGGGGAGTCCTCCGGACACTCTTTGATGCATTCCCCGCACACAATGCAGTTCTGATTGGACTGCAAGGCAAATGGGGCTTCCAGCATGGGGCAGCCATGCTGACTGTTGCGCCCGACACAGGGGTGTTCCTTGCAGTCATTGTTGCATATGCTCTGGTTGGATCGGAATTCTGTGCAGGAGCAGCGAGCCAACAGTCCGAGAAGAGCCCCCAATGGGCAGACATATCTGCACCAGGCTCGTTTTCTGAAGAAAAGGCCGAGGACAAGGGCAAGCAGGGTGAAGGCCAGAAGGAGCAAGGCCGTGCCTTCAGGGGATGAAAACAGGTTCCAGGTCACCTCTGCCCAGATGATGATCCCGATTGCGGCAGCGCTCAGAAAAGGGGCCTTCCGGCGCATGAAGGCGGGCACTTCGAGCTGGAAGCTGAATCTGGTGCTGAGCAGGTGGCTCAGGCCTCCGACCGGGCAGAAGGCGCACCAGACTCTGCCCAGGATGAGGACCATGAAGACGGCCAGGGGCTCCCAGAGTCCCCAGGTCAGGTGCAGAGACAGGTTCCTGGACGGCAATCCGCCGACAAAGGCCAGCAGGAGAACTCCCAGAAAGCCCAGGCCGGTTCCGATCTGAAGAGCATGCGGGTACCATCGATTCTGCAGCAGACGCTTCAGGGGCCTGTGCTGCAGGAGATTGAAGCTCCATTTGCCCTGGATGGTCGTGAGGCCAAGGATGATGTCCTGAGAAGTCAGAATGGTGTCAGAGCATTGCGAGACCCCCCTGAGTATGGTCGTCTCCAGCTCCTCCAGATTGCCGGGCCATTCGTAGGCCATGATCTTCTGGTAGGCATCCTGGCTCAGACCTTGAACAGATTTTCCCAACCGTCTGTTCGCCTTGAGGATCACGTCCTCGACAAGGTGCTTGAGGTCTTTTTTTCTCTTGCGCAGAGGCGGTATTTTCAGGGGATCTGGGTTGAGCTGTTCAAAGAGCTTCTGGTCAAGAATACCTCTGGCAACCAGGGATGCGGGATCGTGATGGCACGACGCGATGATCCTGACCGATGAGGCGCACTCCACGTGGCTTCCGGGAAGGACAAACGTCCCGCTGGACAGCAAGGTGGCCAGCCTGGCCTGCACAGTTCTGTCCAGGGATTCGATGCCGTCGATGAACAGCGTCCCCTGATCAGCCATGGAAACCAGGCCAAGGACAGCTGAGCCTGTTTCGTCCATTGACCCGAACAGGGCCCTCAGCTGTCCCTCTTCATCCCCGCCTCGCTCAGCAGCCTTGATCCCAAGGTCCGGATCCAGATCGGCCTGAACCCTGAGCAGGGGGCCGTCTCGCCTTGTTGAGCGATTGTGGAGGAGTTTGACCATCCCATTGAAATCGCATCCCTGCTCTGCAAAGACAAAGCACGATTCCCCAGATCCGGCAATCACATCGACCTGCTTCTGGATTGGCTCAAAATACCGGGCTTGCTCTGTGCCATCCCACGTGGAGGTGATGGCGGCTCGCTGCAGGATTCTTGAGGAATGGGTTTCCCTGGAGACGTCCCCAATCATTCTGAGATTGCTCTCATGCAGCCTGGAGCTGAAGATCCTGATCAGCCTGGTCAAGACCTCCTGATGGGAATGGAGCAGGGCCTGAAACTCTGTTGTCGGGATTTTGATCAAATGAGTGGAGCCAATGGCCCTGACACTGGTTGTGCGGATCTCGTCTTCCAGAAACTGGGTTTCCCCAAAACCTTCGTCAGGTCCAAGGACTTTGAGGTCTACTTGCCGACCATCCTGAGATTGCCTGTAGATCCGAACATTGCCTTCGACAATGATGTAGTAGCCATCACCTCTTTGTCCCTCCTGAAAGAGGAGCGCACCTTCCGGGACGCACAGGGTCTGGGCTTTGCTCAACAGTGTTATGAGGTCATCTGCAGAGAAGCTCGAGAACAGCCCGACTCTGGATAGGGTTTCAGCTTGAATCTCCCTCAAGACCTTCTCGAGGTCAGCCTCGGACACGACTTTTTTCTCGACAAGGATTTCCCCCAGGGGCCGGTAGGTCCCCTGGAGATGCAGAGCGTACTGAGCATCGAGGGCATCGATGAGGTCCTGCCTGGTGCACAGCCCGCTCTGAATGAGCCTGACACCAATTCTTCGCCTGTTCTTGTCTCTGTGTTCGGTCATAACCATGCGCATCAAAAGGAGGCATGGGTCGTTCGCGGTTTGTGGGGGGAACGTGTCACCTTGAACAGACCCATGCCAAAGAGGAAACTGACGTGCTCTTCGATTCGCTGAAGCTCTGGCCAGCTGCAAAAGGGAAGCCCGACGGTTCCCCTCCATCTCATCAGGGATCATCCCGAAGCGGAAAGAGCGCCTCGGCACTCACTGGTGAGTTGGGGGCATCAGGCCAGGGAATCTGCCCGGGCGACATCCGGATATGTCTTTAAAGCCTTAAATTTTATTATTTTTTTTGTCAAAATTTTTCTTTGATGTCAAGGATGATCACCAGCCAGCAAACCTGCGATCAATCCGGAGGCAAGATCTGTTCAGGGCTGGTCGTCTCCGTGTTTCGGCTTCAAGGAACATCGCTGAACTGAGGCAACGACGTCACAGCTGGGTTGCGTCCTGTCTGTTGCGTGGCCGGGATCTTTACTTATTCCCTGGCACCTGTCCCATAAAGCAGGATGTCCACGGTGTGCTCTATGATCTCTCTGAGTGAAAGCGGTTTTTGAGGAAGATACCAGAAATAGAGCCAATGCATGGAACTGAAGACTGAAAAGGTGAGCACTGTGAGGTTGCACGGTCGAAGTCGCCCTTGATTGACGAGATTGTGCAGGTAGGATCGGAGCCTGTTCCAATGAGCCTTCTCAATCTTCCGAATTTCCGATCTCTTGTTGTCCGAGAGGGATTCAACATCCTGAAGCAGGATTTTAAGGTAATTTTTGAACTTGAGGAACGTCGTTGTGTATGCAAGCAGAATGTCAGTGAGCTGATCCTTGGTACTCAGAGACGTCGACTCATTCCGTGCAATGGCTTCATGCATCCTGGCGGACATGGTTTCCCCCGCTTTCAGGCAGATAGCATAAAGGATGTGCTCCTTGTCTTCAAAATGGTGATACATGGTTGCTTTACTGAGACCTGCCCGATGGGCAATGTCGCGCATCGACGTCCGTTCGTACCCTTTTTGAAAGAAGAGCTCATGGGCTTCTCTCAGGATACGCTGTGCTGTTTCATGAAGCTGCAGGTGATGTGGTTCCCACATGAGATGTTCATGATCCATTGTGTGTGTCCTGTTTGGGCAGGTTCCTGTGCAGCACTTGGAAGAGTTCATTGAAATCGACTGGTTTTGGGATGTAGTCGTCCAGG
>CAZNIP010000031.1:5239-30593 GCA_964573115.1 uncultured Desulfohalobiaceae bacterium
GCCGCATGGAGCTCTGATTCGATCCGCTTTCGCTCGGTGTTGTCCTCAACAATCCCTTCAAGGAAGATGGGCTGGCCAGCATGGTCACGAATCGTGTACACGGAGACGTCTGCCTGGAGTTCCCTGCCGTCTCTGCGGCGGTATCGAACTTCATGCCGGGTGATCTGGTTTGAATTGAGCTGCTCTTTGATGATCTGCCCTCTTTCTTCAGGTCTGGCATAAATCTGGTCTGCAATGCTGGAGATCTCTCTGACGGCCCGCTCTGGACTCTCATAGCCAAGCATGTCAGCCATGGCCGGATTGATTTCGACGTACCGACCCTGAATGGTCGAACGGAAAATGCCGACCGGGGCATTTTCGAAGATTCTGCGGTACTTTGCTTCACTTGCCCTGAGCGCTTCTTCAGCCTCTTTCCGGTCCGTGATATCCGTGGCGATGGACAGCAGACGCTCTTGGCCGTCCAGCTCGATGAGTTCCCCGGAATACATGCAGAACATGTTCGAGCCGTCAGACCTGGTCAGCTCGAGCTCAAGTCCGAAGGCGCGTCCTTTGGATTTCAGAAGTTGAATCATCCTTGCCCTGTCTTCAGGCCTGATGAACCCCAGATCGGTGGAAGTCTTTCCCAGGGCCGCTTCCCGGCTGTAGCCCGTTGAGTTGACAAAGGCGTCGTTGACATCAATGTAGCGCCCCTCCTGAACAGTGCTGATGGTCATCAAGAGCGGGGCGTTCTGGAAGACCTTCATGAACTTGGCTTCCGAGGCCAGGAGGGCGGCTTCGGCCTTTTTGCGTTCTGTGATGTCGATCATGGTCGACACCAGACACTGCTCATGGCCGATGGAAATGAGGCTGGAAGAGTAGATGATGGTTCGAAGCTGTCCACTCTTGGCGGCAAAGGTCAGCTCCTGGTTGTGCACCTGCCCGAGCTGATGCAATTGAGAGAGCATGGCTTCCCGGTCCTCTGGGGAAAAGAACTTCATCTCCTGGGATGTCCGGCCAAGAAGCTCGTTCCGTTCATACCCTGTGATCTCGCAAAAGCCACGATTGATTTCGAGATACATGCCGTCTCCTCGACGGCTGATGGCCATTCCAACCAGGTTGGTGTCAAAGGCTTTTCGAAAGCGCTCTTCACTCTGCTGAAGGGCGGCTTCAGCTTGTTTGTGCTCCGTGATGTCGGTATGGATGCCCACCATGCGGACAGCACGGCCATGTTCATCCCTGGCAGCTGCCTTGCCCTTGCCCAGCATCCAGCGCCACTGGCCATCCTTCGTCCGTATGCGGAATTCGGTCTCAAAGTCGTCACACCTGTTTTCTATGCAGTCCATGTTGGCTCGAATGGCGGTCTCCCTGTCTTCAGGGTGGATGTTGTCCATCCAGAACCGGACATGGGACTCGATCTCGGTTTTTGTGTAGCCGAGCATGTTCGCATAGGCGGAATCGTAGTAGACCTCGTCAGTGCTCACGTTCCAGTCCCAAACACCCTGCTGGGCGCCTGCCAGGGCGAACTTCCAGCGCAGCTCGCTCTTTTCGACAAAGTCTTTGGCGTTCATCAGGTCTGTGACGTCAAAGCCAAAATGGACGACTTTCTCGACACATCCTGAGTCGTTCATGATGGGGACGCTGCGAACCAGCCAGCGTCTCCCGTCGCGGGATTCAGAGTCGCCCTCCTGGGCCTGGCCTGTTTCCAGGGCCCTGCGGGCAATGCAGTGGGGACAGGGCTCGTCATTGCCCATGATGGTCAGGTGGCACTTGTCGCCAAGGGCCTCCTCAAGGGGGCAATCCAGGAGCTCCTGCACAGCGGGGTTGACCCACAGGATGTTGAAGTCGCGGTCGATGTACGTGACCATGACATCTTTGAGGTTGGTCAAAATGGTCTGTTTTTCCGCCTCCTGTTCGATGAGCTCCTTTTCTGTCCGCAATCGCTTTTGGACTTCCTGCCGCAACTGGCGGCTGAGCTCCTCCAATTCCTTTTTTCGATGCTCCAGCCGCTTGGTGTAGGCGTCTTCGCCCCCGGAATCAGAGTCGCTTCGCTCAAGGTCGGCGATAAAGGAAAGGAATTGATTGGGATGCCGCCGGATGAGCCTGCTGACCCGCTCGGGGAGCTTGCCGCCAAGGGCCATGAGCAGTTCCGGGTCTTCGCCCAGGTCTCTGGCCAGGGCATTGATCCTGTCATGGGAGAGAGGGGCGTGTTCCCCCCTTTCAAGCTTGCTCAGGTAGGAGTGGTGAAGGCCGATGCGGGAGGCCACGGCTCGGATGGAATAGTCTGAATGCCTCGCATGGAGAGCGAGTCGCCGTTGTCGTATGTACGTCCCCAGGGCGCCCATGCGGTGAGTGTAAGGTAGCCAGAAAGACCCTGGCAAGGAATGATGGATAGTTTGAACCACATCTCTCCGGTCGACACGACGTTGTGGTGGTCATGCCCGGGTTTGATCGCGGTCCTCAATTCGCATAGAGTGGTGCGGTCTGAAGAGGAATCGGTCCTCTTCGAGCTTGGCCACCCCCCTTCATCCGACCCTGCCGCCGGCCGGAAAAGGCGTTGAACGATGAACATGCACGACAAGCTGGAGCAGAGGGTTTTTCTGCTGCTCCTGTCCCTGGTGACCCTGACCTTTCTCTTTCTGCTCAGGCCGTTCTATGCGGCCGTCTTCTGGGCATGCGTCATCGGCCTTCTGTTTTCGCCCCTGCAGAAACGCCTGCTCAAGAGGTGGGGCCGCCGACCCAGCCTCTGTGCCCTGACAACCCTCCTGATCTGCGTGGTCATGTGCATCATCCCGGCGCTCTTCGTCCTGGCCTCGTTTTTCAAGGAGGGCCTGGCCCTGTACCAGGGCCTGCAGTCACAGGAGATGGATCCAGGCGCCGCTATCGACCGGATCCGCCAGGCCTTTCCTGTGGTTCAGAGCCTGTTCGACAGCCTGAACATCGACCTGGACAGCTTCAAGAAGCAGCTCGCGGATTCAGCGCTCTCGGCCAGCCGGTTCATCGCCCAGAATGCCGTGCAGCTCGGACAGGAGACAGTCAATTTCTTCGTCCACCTCGGGCTGATGCTCTACGTGGCCTTCTTCATGCTCAGAGACGGCCAGCAGCTCGTGGATCTCCTGATCCGCGCCCTGCCGCTGGGGCATGAACGGCAAAACCTGCTCCTGGCCAAATTCGCTGAAGTGACCCGGGCCACGGTCAAAGGCAACCTGGCCGTGGCTGCTGTCCAGGGGGCCCTTGGGGGAGCGATCTTCTGGATCCTGTCCATCCCGGGGCCATTGCTCTGGGGGGTGGTCATGCTCCTGCTGTCCCTGATCCCGGTGGTGGGAGCCGGCCTGATCTGGCTTCCGGCCGCCATCTATCTGCTCGCGGTTGGCAAATGGATTCAGGGGGTGATTCTGATCGCCTTTGGAGCCGGGGTCATCGGCCTGGCCGACAACATCCTTCGCCCGACCCTGGTGGGACGGGACACCAAGCTGCCCGACTACGTCGTGCTCCTGTCGACTCTGGGCGGGTTCGTGATGTTCGGGCTGCACGGATTTGTTGTCGGTCCGTTGATCGCAGCCCTGTTCATGGCTGTGTGGGGGATCTTCATCAGGGACTTCAAGGAGGCGAAAGCACAGCTCGAAGAGTGAGGGACTGTTCATCGGCGGAGAGCCCGAACCCTCCTGAGGAGCAGCATCTTACTCCTGTTCCCCTTCCCGACGTTCATGGATCTGCAGGCAGGTCCTGTGGCTCTTTTTTGAGTACGCCCAGGTGAAGTCCAGGGGCACATCCAGCCTGAAATCGATGACCACCCGGAGAAAGCGCCCATCCGGATGATACCCGGTGCGGATGGCGTCGATGAGTTTGGAGTCCGGTTCGAGGCGTTTGGGTCCTGAATACGCCTTGACCGGCTTGATGTCGAAATAGGTTCTGAAGGGTATCCTGTGGGTCAGAACATGGGCTTTGGGGAGGAATGACCTGTCCAGGTCCACGCAGACGACGTCGTGGTCGTCAATGACCGTGTGAGTGAGCCCCTCGACCGTGATCCACGAATCGGCTGCCGGGCATGGTCTGCAGGTCAAGCTGGCCAGAAGGGCAGCCAGGATGAAGAGCGTGCGGGGCGTGTTCATGCTGGGAACAGTCGTGTCTGCTGTCAGCCCGGCCGCTGACCGTCCCGACAGGTCGATGGTTGAAGGTTCCTGGACAGGGTTTCGATGAGGTCGTCCTTGTCCACCGGCTTGGCAAGATAGTCGTCCATGCCGGCCTGGATGAAGGTCTCTCTGTCCCCGGCCATGGCGTAGGCCGTCAGGGCGATGATCGGGATGCTCCTGAACCCGCTGCTTGAGGAGCGGATGCGCCTGGTGGCCTCAACCCCGTCCATGACCGGCATCTGAATGTCCATGAGGATGCAGTCGAACTGTTCTTCTCCCAGCCTGTTCAGCGCCTTTTCACCGTTTTCGGCAATCTGGATGTCCATGCCCTGCTTTTCCAGGAGATGGCGAACATAGAATTGCGTCATGGCGTCGTCGTCCACGAGGAGGACCTTCCAGGGCAGGCATGTCGGCCTGGGGTCGCTTTGGGGGCCGGAAGGGCGCAGGTCCTGGGATTTTGGCAAGGAAAAGGGCAGGCTGACATGGACAGTGGTCCCCCGGCCTTCCTGGCTGTCGATGGCCAGCGTTCCGCCCATCAGGCTGACCAGTCGCTGGACCAGGGGCAGCCCGAGCCCCGCGCCTTCATGCTGCCTGGAGTAGACAGAGGAGTCCGTGCTGGTCAGGTCCAGGATGTCGTTCAGGAGCCTGGTCAGCCGTTTCGTGGACGTGGTGGCGATGTCCACATAGTCTTTTTGCTCCGGGTCGAGCTGCGTGGTCTGCATGACCTGGAGCATGCCCATGATGCCGTTCAGGGGGGTTCGGATCTCGTGGCTCATGTTGGCCAGGAACTCGCTCTTGGCCCTGTTGGCTGAGTCGGCAGCCTCTTTGGCAGCGATGAGGCTCCTTTCCGTCTGCTTGCGCTCAGTGATGTCCATGTGGGTCCCGATCATCCGCACGGCCTGGCCTGAGGCACCCTTTTCCACCACCCTGCCCCTGGCCAGGATCCATCTCCAGGAGCCCTCCTGGGAGCGCATCCGGAATTCCATGCTGAAAGGTTTTCCCAACTCCAGGTGCGACCAGACGGAGGATGCGATGCTCGATGGCATAAGGCCGGCCAAGACTGACGGCCTGTTCAAAGGCGGCGCTGATGGCAGGGAGGTCGTCGGGATGGGCGATCTTGAGAAGTTCCGATGTGGAGAGGACAGGCTTCGAGCAGCCGTGGATCTGCAGCCAGTTTGCGGTCATGGACCAGACATCCTGTTCGATGTCCCACATCCAGCCGCCGAAGTTGGCCAGGCGTTCGGCTTCGGTCAAGATGTTCCGTCCGGCTTCGAGCTCCCTCTCCAGGACCTCACGCTGTCTCAGCTCATCCTCGAGCTGCCTGATCCTGTCTTCCAGCGCTTCGTAGGTTGGTTTCTCATCGGTCATCAACATCACCTTGAGTTGAGAGAGGCCACCACGAAGTCTCGTATGATGGTGACAAGGGCGTCAAGCCTCTTATCCGGAGCCAAGCAGGAGGTCTGTCGCTGCCCGGCAGAAGACTTCCGTGCCCAGGGGCAGGACGCTCTCGTCAAAATTGAAGAGCTCATTGTGCACCGGGGCCCCGCCCTCCTGGCCAACGCCCAGAAAGACGTAGCACCCTTTGACCTTTTCCAGGAAAAAGGCCATGTCCTCCCCGCCCATGGTCAGCGCTGGGGTGACCACCTGCGAAGGGCCAACGGTCTCTGCAGCGGCCTGTCGAACGATGTCGGTCACCTCAGGGTCGTTGGACAGGGGCGGAAAACCCTGGATGAAATCGAGCTCATACCCGGCCCCCATGGACTGGCAGATCCCGCTGACGACCCTGTCGATCCGGTCTTCCCAGCTGGTCCAGATGGCACGGTCAAAGGTCCTGGTGGTCCCGCTCAGCTCGGCTCGCCCGGGAATGACGTTGAAGGTCGAGCCGGCGTGAAAGGTGCCCACGGTCAGGACCACCGGCTTGAGGGGGTCGGTCAATCGGCTGACCAGCCGTTGAAGGCCGTTGACCACCTGGACCCCGGTGTCCAGACTGTCCACGCAGAGGTGGGGCATGGCCCCATGCCCGGTTGTGCCGTGAATGATGAGCTCAAAGCGGTCCATGGCCGCCATGAGCGGGCCTTCCCTGACCCCGAGCCGGCCTTTGGGCAGGTCGGGCCAGAGATGCAGGCCCAGGGCGGCATCCACTGCGGGGTCGTCGAGGACCCCGGCCTCGATCATGGGTCTGGCCCCGCCAGGGCCCTCCTCAGCCGGCTGAAAGACAAATTTGACGTTGCCCTTGAGGTCGGGCTTGATGCCGGCCAGGATCCTGGCTGCGCCAAGAACCATGGCCATATGGCCGTCATGCCCGCAGGCGTGCATCATGCCGGGGTGATTCGAGGCGAAGTCAAGCCCGGTCTCTTCAGTGATGGGCAGCCCGTCCATGTCCGCCCTGAGCATGACCGTGGGGCCGCTGCGACCGCTCCGGAGCAGCCCGGTCACCCCGGTCCCGGCAACCCCGGTCTGGATCTCCAGGTCCAGCTTCCGAAGCTCCTGGCTGATGTAGGCCGCTGTCTTGACCTCCTGGAGGCCGGCTTCCGGGATGCGGTGCAAGGCCCGCCGGTGGGCCACCAGCTCTTCAAGGGCGTCCTGGCAGCGCTGCTTCAGCTCGAGGGTCATGACTCAAAGTTCTCCAGAACCGTGGCCACACCCTGTCCCCCGCCAACGCAGGCGGTGGCGCAGCCGTACCTGTCCTTCCGCTTTCTGAGGATTCGGCTCAGTGTTCCCACCAGGCGAACCCCTGTGGCCCCCAGGGGATGACCCAGGGCCAGCCCGCCGCCCATGACGTTGACCAGGTCCTCGTCAATGGACAGCTCTTTGATGCAGTGCAGGGCCACCACGCTGAAGGCCTCGTTGATCTCCCAGCAGTCGATGTCGTCGGGTTCGAGGTTGGACTTGTCCAGGGCCCTGGTCACAGCCGGGACCGGGCCTCGACCCATGACTGTGGGGTCCACGCCGGCAAATCCCAGAGAACGGATCAGGGCCAGGGGCTGAATCCCCCTGGCCATGGCTGTCTCGGCCGACATGAGCAGCAGGGCCGCCGCCCCTGCGTTCAGGGGCGAGGCATTGCCCGGGGTGATGACCCCGTTGGGGTCGAAAGGGGTCTTCAGTCCGGCCATGGACTCCAGGGTGACGTCGTCCCGGACAGCCTGGTCATGCTCGATCCTGGTGCTGCTCCCATCCGGCTGCCCGACGTCCATGGGCAGGATCTCGTCATCAAAAAAGCCCGAGTGCCTGGCTTTGACAGCCAGCTGATGGGAGCGCACACCCCAGCGATCCATGGCCTCGCGGCTGATGCCGCTCTGCTGGGCCAGCTTTTCAGCGGTCAGCCCCATGTTCAGGGAGGTCTGCAGGTCCCAGCGGGCAAACTCGTCAGTGTACAGCCTGGGGTTGACCGAGATCGTGCCCTCCTGGAACAGGGTCGGTCCCATGGGGACCCGGGTCATGTGCTCCATGCCGGTGGCCAGGACGATATCGGCAAACCCGGCCGCGATTTCCAGAAATCCGGTGTGCACGGCGGCCATGCCTGAGCCGCACTGCATGTCGATGAACTTGGCCGGAACCGATTCGTTCAGGTCAGCCAGAAAGACCGGGGTTCGGCCGCCATAGCTCCAGTTTTCAGTGACCCCGAAGGCGCAGCCCACCAGAAAGTCGTCGATCTGGTCGGGTTTGATTTCTGACCGCTTCAGGAGTTCCTTGACCACTGCGGCCAGGAGGTCATCCGCCCGCAGGGCATGCAGCCAGTCCCGCTCCGGGTCTTTGGGCCGGGACCTGGACTGGGGGCTGCGGAGGTAGCCGGCAATGACAACGTCACGCATGGAATTGGCTCCGTGGGGAAAAAGGTTGAGGGTCAAAGATGGAAACTGTTGTGACAGTTTGTTCTCGACGTGTCATGTCTCCAGTGTCGCAGGAAAAGAACCCGCCCCTGCCCCTCCCTCCCGCCTGAAGACAGGCGGCAATGAGGGGAGCCGGAGGAAGCGTTGAGACAATGCCACCGTGACCTGACACTCGTGGATCTCTTCTGAATCCGTCATCCCGGAGTGAGTCCGGGATCCAGTCCTCTTCACAGATTTTTGCCACCGAGATCGCAGGTCCGCTCTGGCAGAACGCCAAGAAGAGACGGTGAGAACGCGTCAAAGCCCTCACGAGGAAATTCCGCACCATCTGGCCGCGAACAGGGCATAGGCCCTGGCCGTGTCCATGACGCTCTCGATGCTCACCCGCTCGTTGGTGCCGTGGATGTGCTCGGCGACCGGGCCATAGCATGTGGCCTGGCCCTTCCCGAAATGGACAAAGGACCTCAGGTCGGTCGTGCAGGTGGAGATGTAGTCTTTGGGGTCCCGGCCGTGAAGGTCCCGGTGGCAGGCCCGAAGCAGATCAAAGGCCGGGAGGTGCGGGTCGGCGCTGTGGCCGTCGGAGCGGAACCCGTAGAACTCGACCCTGGGCGGGTTGTTCAGGAGCCAGGGGTCGTGGGAGGCGATGGAGTCAATGGTGGCCTGAACCCACTGGCTGGCCTGAGCAAACTCGATTCCGGGGAAGTAGGACAGGCGGCCGTGGAAGCTGGCCTGGGCCGGAACGGTCGATGGCCAGTCCCCGCCCTGAAAGATCCCGATGTTCAGGTTCAGGGGGTGGCTCATCCCGGCGTAGTCCTGGGGGAAGGCGTCGTCGTTCATCCTGGCCTCGAGGTCCCGCAGGGCTGAGATCAGGGCAAAGCTCTTTTCAACGGCATTGGTCCCGGCAGGGGCGGATTGGACATGGGTGGGCATGCCCTTGACGGTCACCTTGAACCACAGCACCCCGACCTGGTTGGTGAGCACGGTGGGGCCGAAGGGCTCGGGGATGAGCACGGCCTCGGCGTCATGCCCGGCCTGAAGGCAGGCCAGAGCGCCGTTGCCGGTGCATTCCTCCTCGATGACCCCCTCGACCGTGACCGGGGCCCTGAGGCCGAATCCGGCCCTTTCCACGGCGTGAAGGGCATAGGTCATGGCAGCCACTCCGGATTTCATGTCCCCGGCACCCCGGCCGCAGAGCCAGCCGTTGTCGACTCTGGGCTCAAAAGGGTCCAGGTCCCAGAACTCCACCGGCTCGGCACTGACCACGTCCAGATGGCCGTTGAAGAGCAGGCTCCGGCCCCCGGTCTGGTCGGCGGGCCGGACCGCGACGACATTCTCCTTGCCCTCGTAGGACCAGGGCACGGGGGCAAAGCCTGGATGGCCGGACAGGAGTTCGGGATCGATGGTCACCCGTTTGGGGCTCCAGCCCAGTCTGGCCAGCTCCTGGTCCATGACCTGGACTGCGGACCGCTCCTGACCAAGAACGCTTGGCTGGGCCACAAGCCTGGAGGCGAAGTCGACGATCTCCTCCCGACAGGCCTCTACCGATTCGATGATTCGCTGCTCTTCTGGGGTCATGACGGCTCCATGTTCAACACAGCCTCTGGCCGCAGGCCTGAGGGGTTCTTCCCTGTTTCGACGTTCATCATACGAGAATGGAGATTTGGGCTCATGTCAAGCCCAGCCGCACTTCAGAAACGCGCAATCGGGCCGTCCGGGAGGATGAGTCTGGCCCCGGTCCTGGCCTGGAGATCTTCCAGGCTGATTTCACTGGCCATCTCCCTGAGCCTGAGTCCCTCTTCAGTCACGTCCATCACCGCCAGCTCGGTGATGACCGTGTCCACGCAGGAGGTGGCCGTGACCGGCAGGGTGCACTCGGGCTTGATCTTGGGAGACCCGTCTCTGGTGGTGTGGGTGGTGGTGATCATCAGCTTCCTGGCTTTCTGGGCCAGCTCCATGGCCCCGCCGATCCCCGGGGTGTGCTGGCCGGGGATGATCCAGTTGGCCACATCCCCGGTTTCAGAGACTTCCAGGGCCCCCAGGACCGCCAGGTCCAGCCGCCCTGAGCGGACCAGGGCAAAGGACAGGGCGCTGTCAAAGAACGAGGCCCCGGACTGGGTGTGAACATAGGTGCCTCCGGCGTCGATGAGGTTGCGGTCGGCCTCGTCCATGGAACAGGGCCTGCCCATGCCCAGGATGCCGTTCTCGGAGTGGACGAACACAGTCATGCCCGGGTCCAGATACCCGGGGATGAGGGTGGGGATGCCGATCCCCAGGTTGATGACCTGGCCGTCCCGGATTTCCCGGGCCGCCCGCCTGCAGATCTTATGCTTGAAGGACATGGTGGGTCAGCACTCCGTATTCTGATGTCAGCTCCGAGATCTCGACCACCCGGTCCACGAAGACCCCGGGGGTGTGAACCTGGTCCGGGTCGAGGTCGCCCGGGGCAACGACCTGCTCGGCTTCAGCCACCACGAGATCGGCGGCTGTGGCCATGGCTGGATTGAAGTTCCGGGCGCTCTTGGTGTAGACCAGATTGCCGTGGCTGTCGGCCACAGCGGCATGGATCAGGGCCAGGTCGGCCCGCAGGGCCGGCTCGTAGATGAGCTTCTGCCCGTGGAGCTCGAGGATGGTCTTGTTGTCGGCCAGAATGGTGCCGATCCCGATGTCGGTCACGAATCCGTGCAGCCCGGCCCCACCCGCCCTGATCTTTTCGGCCAGGATGCCCTGGGGATAGAACTCGACCTCGATCTGCCCCTGGTTCATCATCTGCAGAACAGTCCGGTTCAGGCCGAGATGGCTGGTGATCAGCCTGGAGACCCGCCCGGCCTCGATGAGCTTGGAGACCCCCATGTTGTCTTCGTTGGCCTCGTTCTTGATCAGGGTCAGGTCCCTGCATCCCCGGGCCAGGAGCTGATCCACCAGGATGAACGGGGTCCCGGGGACTCCGAAGCCGCCGACCATGACGGCCGCCCCGTCCGGGATGTCGGTCAGGGCCGCTTGAGCAGGGGTTCGCTTGTCGATCATCTCGCTGCCTTTCATGGGCAGTCAGGGCGACTGACGGCCGCACCGACTGGCCTGGGGTTGAGCGTTGGAGGATGAAGTGGCCTCAAGCCGGGCCGAGCCTGGATTCAGTGGCCCCCAGAGCCTTGTCCAGGCGGTCCAGGATCATGTCGATCTCCTGGCTGGTGACGATCAGGGGCGGGGCGACGAGGACGTGATCCCCGCGGAGCCCGTTGATCGGGCGTCTGGGGTAGACGATCAGCCCCTGGTCAAAGGCCAGGTCGGTCAGCAGGGTGTTGACCCCCCGGCCCGGAGGAAAGGGGGCTTTGGAGCCCCGGTCCCTGACCAGCTCGATGGCCGTGAGCAGCCCCTTGCCCCGGACTTCCCCGATGATCGGATGCTGTCCGGCCAGGTCGTGCAGCCCCTGCAGGAGCTCCTCCCCTCTGGCGGCCGCATTCCCCGGCAGATCCTGCTCCAGGGTGATGTTCAGCACTTCCAGGCCGACGGCGCAGGCCATGGGATTGCCGGCCGAGGTGAAACCATGGGCGAAGCCGCCGCTCTGGAGGACCGGGTCCACGATGTCCCTGCGGGTCAGGACCGCGCCCAGGGGGAAGTATCCTGCCCCCATGCCCTTGGACAGGGCGATGAAGTCCGGCTGAACGTCCCAGTGTTCATGCCCGTAGAGCTTGCCGGTCCGGCCGTACCCGGTCATGACCTCGTCCAGGATGAGCATGACCCCATGCTTGCGGCATGTCTCCTGGATGAGGTCAAAGTAGCCGTCAGGGGGCACCAGGGCCCCGGTGCTGGCCCCCCCAACGGGCTCGACCACAAACCCGGCCACGGAGTCGGGCCCCTGCTCGACGATGGTGGTTTCCAGGGCCCTGGCGCAGGCCAGGTCGCAGTCCGGCCAGGTCAGGTCATAGGCGCAGCGGTAGCAGGTGGGGGCCGGTATTTTGGGGTAAGCCTTGAACATCGGCCTGAAGGGGATCTCCAGTGGGGCGTAGGAGGTCATGGACAGGGCCCCCATGGTCGAGCCGTGATAGCTGGGCTTGCGGCTGATGAAGAGATGCCTGGACCCCTGTCCGGTGCTGACCAGGTGCTGGCGGCAGAGCTTCATGGCCGATTCCACTGCCTCGGAGCCGCCCGAGACGTAGAAGACCCGGTCGAGCTCCGGACGGGCGTGGTCGGTCAGGGCAGTGGCCAGCCTGATGGCCGGCTCGTTCTCGAACTGGGTCCGGTAGGCGAAGAAGGTCTGGTCGGCCTGTCTGGTGATGGCCTCCAGGATCCGTGGCTGGCCATGGCCGATGTTGCAGATCATGGCCCCCGACGACCCGTCGATGTACTCCCGGCCTTCGTGGTCCCAGATGAAGATGCCCTTTGATTTGTGGATAAAGGGCAACGTCTTGCGGCTCTGGTAGAAGAGGATGTCGGTATCGAGTTCTGGCAGGGGGTTGTTCATTCAGGGCTCCTTGTCAGCCCTGCCTCTGGCAGGGCTGACACATATCTTTTTGATCTTAATCAATAAAAGTTGATTTAAATGATTGATAGCTCTGGGGTTAAATCTGCCAGTTTGATCGGGGCAGAAAATTTCGGGATGGCTCCTCTTACTGCTCCCCTGGCTGCTCCCCTAACTGCTCCCCTTTTCCAAGGGGAGCTGCCCGCAGGGCTGAGGGGTTCTTCCTCATGAAGTTTCATACGAGCTTTGCCGTTGGCAAGACTGGCATCTCTGATTTGAGCCGATCGAAAAGGTGTTGCTCCTTCATACCGCAACCTCAGTCTGTCTACTGTTTTCTGTCCTCTGTCCTCTGACTCTTCGGCCTTCCTTCCCGGTCCCAGCCCCGGAGGCGGTAGTACTCCTGGATCATGGTCTCCAGCTCTTCCCTGGTCAGGGACTCGCCGCTGGGCAGAGGGTGCTTGAGAATGGCCTCCGGCAGGGTGTCGTCGTCCGCTGTGAGCCCTTCCCTCAGGTTGAACCTCCGGGCCATGTCCGTCACCCTGGAGGCGATGCGCTGCAGGTCTTCCTTTGAGGCCATCAGCCCGGTGACCAGAGAAATGAGCTCCTGCAGGGCGTCCCAGGGATAGAGATCCCGGTAGAAGCGGCACAGGATCAGGGTGTCGAAGATGGTCAGCCGGTCCTCGAAGTCCATGACCATCTCGGCCTTGCCCTGGACCTGGTCCGGGGGGATCATCCCGGCCAGCTCAGGCTTGTAGAAGGTGGTCCTCAGATGGCAGGCCCCGCGGTCCGAGGTGGCGTATGACAGCCCCATGCCTTTGAGCTTGCGGGGATCGTATCCGGCCGGCTCGAGACCCTTGACGTGCACGGCCTGATCCTCCATGTCCCAGGTCCTGGCTGCGTGCCGTATGCCCCGGGCCAGGACGGCGCCGGTCCCCTGCCTGGAGCTGATCTCGGAGATCAGGCCGGCAATGGCCCGGGCATCGCCGTAGTCGATGGACTCGGCGATCCGGCCCTGCCTGGAGGCCTCGATGGCGAAGGCGCAGAGGTTGCCGGCAGTGATGGTGTCCAGCCCCAGCCTGTCGCAGAGATCGTTCAGGTGGGCCACCTCGTCCATGGTCTCGACCAGGCACAGGCCGCCGAAGGCATAGATCGTCTCGTACTCCGGACCCTCGATGGTCAGGCCCTTGTGCCGGCCCGAGGACAGCGTGGCCATCCGGCCGCAGGCCATGAAGCACTTCAGGCAGGCATGGGCCTTGACCTCGTGCTCGCTGCGGTAGCGTTCCCCGCTGAGGTTCTCCCAGTGGTCGCAGGTGCCCTGGGACCAGTACCTGGCCGGGAAGGCCCCGGCGTTGTTCATCATGGCCACCATCATGGTCGTGCCGTAGTTCTTGTAGGCTTTGACACCGGGGTGGTCCAGGTGGTCCTGGACAAAGGCCTTGGTGAAAGCGGCCAGGCCTTCCCGGTCGTAGGGCTGGCGTTTGCGATCCCCCTGAAAGACGATGGCCTTGCAGTTCTTGGACCCCATGACCGCCCCGGTCCCTGTCCGCCCGGCCGACCGCCAGTAGTCGTTTTCGATCACCGCGCAGCAGACCTGGTTTTCCCCGGCAGGCCCGATGACCACGGCTCCGGGGCGGCGAAAGCCTGGCTCTTGGGGGCTGAACCTGGCCAGGGCCTGATCCTCGGCCGCATAGGTTTCAAGGCCCCACATGTCCCGGGCGTCATGGAAGGTGCAGCCCTGGGGATGAATGGCCAGGGCGACCGGAGTGACGGCCCGGCCATGGAGCATGATGGCGTCGAATCCGGCCGAGTCGATGGCTTCCGGAACTTTCCCCCCGGAGTAGGACTCGGCGTAGCACCCTGTCTGCGGGGATTTGGTGAAGACCCCGTAGCGGCAACCGCCCCAGACCCTGCTGGCGGTCACAGGCCCGGTGGCAAAAATGAGGTGATTGTCCGGCCCCAGAGGGTCGACCCCTTGAGGGTTGTGAGCCAGGAGCAGGGCGGTGGCCAGCCCTTTGCCCCCCAGGGTCCTGGTGAGGAGCTCCTCGTCGATGGGGGAGATCGAGGATGTCTGCGTGCTGAGATCAACGGTCAAGAGGCGTCCGTAAAAACCGTGCATGCCGGATCCTTTTCAGTTTTGCCCGTGGCAACACTGACCAGTTGGGATTCAACGAAACATCATCGCTCACGGGCAGAGCGCTTCGCCTTCATCGATGCAGCCGCAAAACAGGTGTTCGGGTGTCGTCACGTGAAGTGTCGAACAGTGTTCTTTCATCCACCTTCACCCCTCCACCATCGACCTTGTTTTTCACCCCATGCTCTGCACGTGCTCCAGCCCCCGCTCCATCACGGCCAGTCCCTGTTCCAGCTCGTCATCGCTGATGATCAGGGGCATGAGCACCCGGATGACGTTGCCGTAGGCTCCGCAGGCCAGGAGGATGAGGCCGTTTTCAAAGGCGAACTTTTCCAGGGTTTTGGCCGCCTCAGGATGGGGCTCTCTGGTGGTCCGGTCCTTGACCAGCTCCAGGGCGAGCATGGGGCCCCGGCCGCGAACCTCGCCGATGCAGGAGAATTGTCCGGCCCAGGCCTCGAACCTGGACCTGACCTTTGCCCCCAGGGCCTGGCTCGAGTCCAGGAGGTTCTCCTGCTCAAAGATGTCAAGCACGGCCATGGCCGCCCTGCAGGCCAGGGGGTTGCCGCCGTAGGTGCCGCCCAGCCCTCCGGCATGGACCGAGTTCATGAGCTCCTGCCTGCCGACCACCGCGCTCAGGGGCATGCCGGCAGCCAGGCTCTTGGCCACGGTGACCAGGTCAGGCTCCACGCCCAGCTGCTCCATGGCGAACATGGTCCCGGTCCTGCCCATGCCGGACTGGATCTCGTCGGCGATGAACACAATGCCATGCTCTTCGCAGATGGTTTTGAGCCGGGTGAAGAACTCCCTGGGCGGGGTGATGAAGCCCCCTTCCCCGGCAATGGGCTCGACGATCAGGGCCGCTGTGTGCTCCGGGTCCACCTGGTTGATGAAGACCTCCTTGAGCTTGTCCGCACAGACCACCCCGCAGTCCGGATAGCTCAAGGCGTAGGGGCAGCGGTAGCAGTAGGCGTAGGGCATGCGGTAGACTTCCGGGGCAAAGGGTCCGAACCCGAACTTGTAGGGCTTGACCTTGCTGGTCAGGCTCATGGTCAGCAGGGTCCGTCCGTGATACCCGTTTTCAAAGGCGATGACGGCCGGGCGCCCGGTCGCGTAGCGGGCGATCTTGACCGCGTTCTCCACAGCCTCGGCCCCGCTGTTCACGAACAGGGCCGCCTTGGCAAAAGTCCCTGGCGTCGCCCGGCACAGCCTGTCTGCAAGCTGGATCACCGAGGCGTAAGGCTGGACCATGAAGCAGGTGTGGGTGAACAGGGCGGCCTGCTCCTGCAGGGCCTCGACCACCCTGGGATGGGAATGGCCCACATTCATGACCCCGATCCCCCCTGCGAAATCGATGAACTCCCGTCCTTCCACATCCCAGACCCTGGCCCCCCGGGCGGAATGGACATAGGCCTGGGTCTTGCTCGCGTGCCCCTGAGGGATGAACTGGGGCCTCTGCTTCTGCAACTCGCTGTTGGTCAAGGACATGGCCGTCAACTCCTTTGGTCATGCGCTGCTTCAGAGATGAGCGAGGCGGAGGCCGCGTCCGTCATTCAAGCGGGTCTCCGCCACGCACAGGGTGAGAGCTGTTCTCAGCTGAAAACGGTCCTGATCTGGTCCAGGGCCCAGTCCACCTCGTCCCTGGTGATGACCAGGGGCGGGGCAAAGCGGATGGTGTGCTCGTGGGTGTCCTTGCAGAGCAGCCCCCTCTCCTTCAGGCGCAGGCAGTAGGGCCGGGCTCCGCCTGCTTCAGGCAGGAGCTCCAGACCGATCATGAGCCCCTTGCCCCTGACCTCCTTGAGCATGGGGCTGTCCAGGGACCTGAGCCCATCCATGAAGCGCTGGCCCATGGTCATCGAGTTCTCGATCAACCCCTCCTCGGTCAGGACCTTGAGGGCCTCCCGGGCCACGGCGCAGGCCAGGGGGTTGCCCCCGAAGGTGGACCCGTGCTCGCCGGGTCGGAGGGTGCCCATGACCTCCGAGTTGGAGAGCACGGCGGAAACAGGGTAGAAGCCCCCTGACAGAGCCTTGCCGATCAGGGTCAGGTCGGCCTCGATGCCATCGTGCTCCTCGGCCAGGAGCTTGCCGGTCCTGCCAAGGCCGGTCTGGATCTCGTCCAGGATGAGGACCACATTGTTGCGCTCGCAGATGTCCTTGGCCTCCTTGAGGTACCCGGCAGGCGGGATGAGCACCCCGGCCTCACCCTGGATGGGTTCCAGGAGGAAGGCCACGGTGTGGTCGTTGATGGCCCTGTCCAGGGCCCGGGCGTCTCCAAAGGGGACAGAGGTGAACCCGGGGGGGAAGGGCCCGAAGCCTTTCCTGGCCTTGCTGTCGGAGCTGAAGCCGACAATGGAGATGGTCCTCCCGTGAAAGTTGTTGTCGCAGACGATGATCTCGGCCTGATTGTCCGGGACGCCCTTGACCTCATAGCCCCACTTGCGGACCGTCTTGATGACCGACTCCACGGCCTCGGCCCCGCTGTTCATGGGCAGAACCTTGTGGGAGTTGGTCAGCTCGCAGATTTCTTTGTAAAACAGGCCGAGCTGGTCGTTGCGGAAGGCCCGGGAGGTCAGGGTCAGTTTCTGGGCCTGCTCGACCATGGCCCTGTAGATTCGCGGGTGGCAGTGTCCCTGGTTCACAGCGGAGTAGGCAGCCAGGCAGTCCATGTATTTGTTGCCCTCCACGTCCCAGACCCAGACCCCCTGGCCTCTGGAGAGGACAACATCCAGGGGCTTGTAGTTGTGGGCCCCGTAAGTCTCTTCAAGGTTGATGAAATCTTCAGCTCTCATGCCCTCGGCTCCTGTTGCCAGCGCGGGCCCTGGCCGGGCTGACATTGTGGTTTGCGATTGAAGTGCTCTGCCTCTCAAGGCGACCGGTCCCTCACGGCCCCGGATTCGCCTGCCGTTCGAAGACCACCCGCCCGTCGAACACGGTCATGTCCACCCGGGTGTCGGGGATGGCGGACGGGTCGATGGTTGTGATGTCCTGATCCAGCATGACCATGTCCGCACGTTTGCCAGGGGTGATGCTGCCCAGGTCCTCGTCCAGGCCGTAGGCCCTGGCCGGGACGATGGTGTAGCCGGCAATGGCCTCCTCCACGGTGACCCGCTGCTCGGGATGCCAGCCGCCAGGAGGGGTCCCGTCCCTGCGCTGCCTGGTGACCAGTGCGTGGATGCCCATCAGGGGGCTCGGGTTGCAGACCGGACTGTCGGAGCTGAACAGGACCCGGAGCCCGGCATCGAGCATGGACCGGTAGGCGTAGGCCCAGCCGGTTCGGCCCCCCAGGCAGGCGTCGAGCATGGTGATGTCGATGACCTGGTTGGCCGGCTGGACGCAGACGTCCACAGGCAGCTCTTTCAACCGTTCCAGGTCCCGGGGCTGAATCATCTGGACATGCTCCAGGCGGTGGTTGATTCGGGGTGGGGAGGCAAGGTCCTCCCGGCCGGACCTGGCCTGGAGGACCTCTTCCAGGATGGAGATGACCTCCCTGTTGGCCCGGTCGCCAATGGCATGGATCATGACCGCGAGTCCGGCCCGGTCGGCCTTGTGCACGGACTGGCGCAGCTCGTCCACCGGGATCAGGGGCAGTCCGGAACCCCCGTCCTCGTATGGGTCGACGAGCCAGGCCGTTCTGGCCCCCATGCCGCCGTCGGCAAAGTACTTCAGATGGCCGATGCGCAGCCGGTCGTCCCCGAAGCCGGACCGCAGCCCCAGAGCGATGGCCTGGTCGATGCCCTCACCGGGCAGGCTGACCCAGCAGCGCAGGTCCAGCTCGTCCCGGTCCCGGAGCCTCTGCCAGGCCCTGAAGGTCTTGGCGGCATCGTCCATGACGTTCTGGAGCTTGATGTCGTGAACAGCGGTCAGTCCCAGGGAATGCAGGACCGAGATGCCGCTGCGCATGGCCTGCATGAGCTCTTCCTCGCCTGGGCTGGGGATCACGGCCTTGACCAGGCCGATGGCCTGTTCCCGGAGGATGCCGTTGGGCTGCCCCGCATCGTCCCGGGCAATGATCCCTTCGGGGGGGTCCGGGGTCTGGCTGCTGATCCCGGCCAGTTCCAGGGCCCTGGAGTTGACCGTGTACAGGTGCAGGTCGCATCTGGCCAGGGCCACGGGGACATCAGACGCCACCCGGTCCAGATCCTGTCTGGTGGGCATCCTGTTTTCCGGCCAGTCGCCCTCGTTCCAGCCCTGTCCCAGGATCCACCCTGAAGGAGGTCTCCGGGCCTCCCCGACCCTGTCCAGGACAGCCTGCAGCGAGGGGGCGTCGGCCAGGGACAGGCCGACCAGGCCCAGGGCCCAGTCCTGATAGTGGAAGTGGGCGTCCATCATCCCGGGCACAACGAGTCTGCCCCGGGCGTCGACAACCCGGGTGGCCGGGCCGGCCAGCTTCTCAATGGATGCCTTGTCGCCCACGGCCAGGATCCGTCCGTTGCCCGCAGCCACTGCGCTGGCCAGAGGAAGGGCCGGGTCCTGGGTGCGGACCGTTCCGTTGAGCAGGATGAGCTCCGGTGGTGTCTCGAGCAGGCCGGTCACAGCAGAAATCCCTCCTGAAAAGGGTCGTCATCGTCAAGGACAAAAGCGTGGGCTCCGGTCATGTGCGCGCTGCCCTGGATTTCAACCTCCACGCCCTGGAGGTCGGCCACCGGGACCGTGTTCACGATCCGCCCCTGGAACAGGGTCGAGGTGGGGCTTTGATTCTCGAAAACCTGGTTTGCGGCGATCTGCCCCTTGTGGTGCATCAGGGTCAACTTGGCCGCCGTGCCTGTGCCGCAGGGCGACCTGTCCAGGTGGGCTTCGCCGTAGACCACGAAGCTGCGGCCCTTGAGGGGGTCGCCGTCCCTGGAGGAGGTGAACTCGACCACGTCCACGGTGGTGACCTCCGGTCGCTCGGGATGGCGGACCGAGAGCTGGGCGTTGGCCTGGTCGATGATCTCCATCCCCAGACCGATCACCTCCTGAGTCGGCTGCGACAAAAGGTCGACCGGGAGCTGAGCCATGTCCACCATGACGAAGAAACCGCCAACACAGACCGTGTCCACGGAAATGGGACCGACTCCCGGGATGTTCAGCTGTTCGTCGGTCTTGTAGACAAAGGAGGGCACAGTCCTGATGGCCACTGACTGGACCCTGCTGTTGCGGATCGTGGCCCTGGCCTGCATCGGTCCTGAAGGGGTGTCAACAGTGACCAGGGTTTCGGGCTCCCGGGCCGGGATGACCCCGGTCTCCACAAGGGTGGTCACGGCCCCGATGGTCGCGTGGCCGCAGAGGAAGGGGTAGCGTTTGCCGTCCATGTAGAGCAGGCCGAAATCCGCTCCGGGGGTGACCGGCGGGGTCAGCAGGGCCGCCAGAAGATCCCTATGGCCTCTGGGTTCCCTGGTCAGCAGTCCCCGGAGGTGGTCCAGGCGGTCCATGAAGAAGCCTCTTTTTTCGGCCATGGTCTGACCGGGAACGTCCGGCAGTCCGCCAATGATGAGCCGGGTCGGTTCACCTGCGGTGTGGGAGTCCACAGTCTGGATGGGCGAGGGGTATTTTGTTTGAAACCCTGCAAGGATGGAGTCAGGGGTCATGCAGGTTCAGCCTTCCTTGTGCAGAAGCTTGCACTGCCTTGGCGGTACGTGGATCTGAACCCGGTCGTCAACCCGAAACGGGGCTTCCCGGCTGATGTTGATGGCGTGAACCACTGTTCCTGCATCAGACTTGACGAAGTACCAGGCCTCCCCGCCCATGTACATGCGGTTGACGATACTGCCTTCAAACGTGTTCAGGGCCTGTTGGCCGGGTTGTGAAGGGGCGGATGTGAGCTCGACCTTCTGGGCCCTGACCAGAAGGACAATGTCTGATCCCACATCCCAGCCCTTGTCCTCTTCCGAGTGCAGGATCGATCCGTCGTCGACCTGGACCTCGACCATGCCCTGGGTACGGCCTTTGATCACGCCATTGAAAAAATTGCAATGCCCCAGGAAGTCGGCCACGAAATGGTTGACCGGCGAGTCGTAGACCTCTTCCGGTGAGCCTTCCTGCTGTTTGAGGCCGTCCTTGAGCACGATGATCTTGTCCGACATGCTCAGGGCTTCCCGCTGGTCGTGGGTGACGAAGATGGTGGTGATGCCCAGCTGCCGCTGGAGGTTGTCCACCTCCTGGCGCATTTCCTCCCGCAGGTTTTCGTCCAGGGCGGACAGGGGCTCGTCCATGAGCAGGACATCCGGCTCGATGACGATGGCCCTGGCCAGGGCGATGCGCTGCTGCTGCCCCCCGGAGAGCTGGGCCGGCTTCCTGTTCTCCACCCCGGGAAGGCGGACGGTCTCCAGGGCCCGCAAGACCCTGTCCCGGCATTCCTTTTTGGGCACGTTGCGGTACTTGAGGCCGAAGGCCACATTGTCATAGATGGTCTTGTGGGGGAACAGGGCATAATCCTGAAAGATCATGCCCAGGTTGCGCTTGTGCACCGGGATGTCGTTGATCCGCTTGCCCTTGATGTAGATGTCCCCTTCGGTACAGGACTCCAGCCCGGCGATCATGCGCAGAATGGTTGTCTTGCCGCAGCCTGAGGGCCCGAGCAAGGTCACCAGGGAGCCTTCCTCGATGTCCAGGTCGATGGTCTCCACGGCCAGGACATTGTCGAAACGCTTGACCACGTTTCGCAACTGAACCATTGGGGGGCGTTTGTTCTCACTCACAGGCTCAGGTCTCCTTGAGGAATCGGCTGCCATCTGCGGATGACAGCCGATTCATGTATGCATTTCAAACAGGAGGGTTGTTGTTTGCAGCGTTGGCCTCCAACCTTTAAAACAATGCTGTTCTCCGCCCATGGGCGGAGAACAGCATTGTTTTCAGGCTCCGGCCATGACCCGGTCCCACTTTTCGGCCCATTCGAGCTGCTTGCTGTTCCAGTAGGCCGGATCGGCAAACAGGTAGCCGTCGAGCTTGCCGGTGGGGTCGAAGGCCGGCAGCTTCCGGACCGTTTCGGGCATGTCCACCTTGGAAGGATCCAGGCTGGGCGGATACTTCTGGGCTTCGGCCACGGCAATGGCCGCCTTGGGCTCGAGCATGACGTTGAGGAGCTTGCAGGCGGTGTCCATGTCCGTGCCTTTGAGCACGAAGATGTACTCCATCCAGGAGTAGGTGTTGTGGGGGGCCAGGTACCCGATGGGATGGCCCTGTTCCTGGAGGTTGGCCACCCGGCCGGACCAGGCCACGGTGGCGTAGATCTCTTCGTTGGCCAGCAGGCTCATCAGCTCCGCCCCGGAGGCCCAGTACTTCTTCATCATCTTCTGCTGGGCCCGCAGGGCGTCCCAGACCGCGTCCATGTCCTCGATGCTGTTCGGGTTCTGGCCGGTCTTCAGGGCCGCATACCAGATATTGGTCCGCCAGTCGGTCCAGCTCCCCAGCTTGTCCTGGAGATCCTTATGCCAGAGCAGATCCGCACCGAGCTTTTCAGCCTCGGCTTTGGAGATCTGGTCCGAGTTGTAGGCGATGCCGGTCTGGCCGAGGTCGTAGGGCACGGCTGAAAGCTTGCCGTCTGTGATGGCCCGCAGGGGCTTGATCATGGCGGTCATGACGTTCTTCAGGTTCGGGATCTTGGACTCGTCGATGACCGAGTCGAACCCGAGCCCGACATAGCGGGCATAGTCGAAGACCGCGCTCAAGTGGGCCAGGTTGAACTGCCCGCCCGGGGGATAGGAGGCCTTGACCCTGGTCAGGTAGGTGTCCATGTCCCCGAACTGGCCCTCGACCACGTCGATGCCTGTGGCCTGCTCAAAAGGATCAAAGGCGTGTTTTCGGAAAGCATCAGAGGTTGTGCCGCCCCAGCTGTCAAAGCGGATGGAGTCGGCGGCCATGGCCGGCTTGAGCATGCCGAAGGGGCCGCCCATGAGTCCCAGGGCCGCACCTGCCACGGCAGCTGTTTTCAGAAAGTCACGCCTGCTGAGGTTGCCGTTACAATACTGTTCATAGGCCTGATCAAACCGTTTTTCCCAATCCTGACTCATGGTCGACCTCCTTCGGGTTAGATGATGCAGACTGGCTATTTTGAGACCTGTTTCCCGGCTGCGAACTTTCTGGCCAGGTATCCGGCCGCCAGGGGGATGGAGACGGTCAGGACGATCATGACCGCCCCCAGGGCATTGATCTCCGGGCTGATGTTGTTGCGCAGCATGGCGAAGATCTTGACCGGCACGGTCTGGTTCTGGGCCGTGGCCCAGAACAGGGTGGCGGTGACGTCGTCAAAGGAGATGGAAAAGGAAAAGAGCATCCCGGCCACGATGGCCGGGGTCAGCAGGGGGAAAGTGACCTCCTTGAAGGTCTGGAACGGGTTGGCCCCCAGGGTCTGGGAGGCCTCCTCGTACGACTTCTTGATGCCCACCAGCCTGGCCTGGACCACCAGGAGGACGTAGGGCAGGGTCAGCACGCAGTGTCCGATGAGCAGGAGCAGGAAGCTCTTGGGCTGCTGCAGCCAGCGCAGGAACAGGAGCAGGGAGACCCCCAGGACCACTTCCGGGATCATGATCGGGGCCAGGAGCAGGGTGTTCAGGGTGTTCTTGCCCGGGAAATCGTAGCGGATGAAGGCCATGGCCGCCGGGATGCCGATGGCCGTGGTCAGGACCGCGGTCAGAGAGCCCAGGACGATGGAGACCCTGAAGGCCTGGATGATGGTCTCGTTGTGAAAGAGGTCCCCGTACCACTTCAGGGTGAACCCCTGCATGGGAAAGGTCCCGAACTGCTGGGGGTTGAAGGACAGGACGATGACCACGACGATGGGGGCGAACATCCAGATGTAGACCAGTATGGTGTACAGTCTGATGAGGGACCAACCTGAAAATCGTATCATAGGCGACTCACGAAAGGCTTTTGAAAATTTGGCTGATGCCCAGGTACCGGTTGTAGGCGTAGACAATGAGCCCGATGAGGATGAGCAGGATGACGCTGATGGCCGAACCAAAGGGCCAGTCCAGGGTCCCGATGACCCGCTTGAAGACGAGGTTGGCCAGCATCCTGTTCTGGGGTCCGCCCAGGATCATGGGCGGCAGGTAGGTCCCGGCCGCCAGGACAAAGACCAGCAGGCTGCCGGCGCTCACTCCGGGGAGCGACAGGGGGAAGGTGACCTCTTTGAAGGCCTGCCATTCGGTGCATCCCAGGCTTTTGGCCGCAGGCACGAGGTTCTTGTCGATCCCCTCCAGGCTGACGTAGATGTTCAGGATCATGAACGGCAGCAGAAACTGGACCAGCCCCATGAGGACCGAGCCTTCATTGTAGAGCATGGGCAGGGGCTCGGAGATGAGGTGGATCTTCATGAGCACGAAGTTGATCAGTCCGGTGTCCCCAAGGATGTTGATCCAGCTCATGGCCCGGATGATGAAGCTGACCCAGAAGGGCAGGAGGATGAGCAGGATGAGGATGTTCTTGTGCCGGCTCTTGGTGTGGGCAAAGAAGTAGGCCGGGATGTAGCCCATGACCAGCGTCAGGACAACGGCCTCCAGGGCCACGCGTATGGTGCGGATGAGCAGGGATGGATAGAAGAAGTCGGCAAAGAACTTGGCGTAGTTGCCAAACTGAAATGCCGGAATGTCCTGTCCTGTAGGGGCTCGAAGCCAGAAGCTGTAGACGATCACAAAGCAGGTCGGCACAACCAGGAAGAAAAAGACAGCAGTGAGGGCAGGGGAGAGGAGTGCCCAGGGCTTCCAGCCGTTGTTCTGCATTGATGTCCTCTTTGTTGCAGATGGTGGCGGGGTCAGCTGAAGGTTGTATTCAGGATTCTTGATGAACCCTACGCTTGAATCAACCATTTTGTAAAGTGATTTGAGGGTTGAAGGCGTCATGTCACATGGACGCGTTCAGGGGGAGTCTGATTGTTGGGCAAGCAGGCAGTGGTCCAAAGCAAGGAGACGACGCGTCCAGCTCCTGTTCAGCCTTGACGGTTCATGAGGACTGTGAAAGAAGGGTGATCCGGTCTGCGCAGCCAGAAACTGCGCTGAGCTGTGGTCGTCAATGGGACAAAGAGGAGATGTTGACCCCGAGGTCTTCCAGTGCACCCAGAGCCAGACACCATCACCACCATTGGCCGATCCCTGATTCAGTTCGGCGCCCTCAATGAGCGCGTCTACCTCATGAAGCTCGATTCCAGAGATGTGCCTGGAATCGCGAGCGACCTGGAACGACTGGCCAGGGCCCATGGCCTGACCAAGGTCTGCGCCAAGGTCCCCTTCCCATTGAGGCTCGACTTTCTGAGCCAGGGCTTTGTCCAGGAGGCTTGTGTTCCGGAACTCTACGATGGCAGAGTTGTCGGCCTGTTTCTGGCCAGGTTCCTGGAAGAGGGGCGGGGCTGCCCTGACCGGGGCTGTCCAGTGCCCGGTCAGGTGCAAACCGGGCCGTCAGGCCTGGATCGCTCAAGAGAGGGAACGGCCGGGGTGCAGGTCAGAAAGATGGGTCAGGACCGGGTCCGGGACATGGCCGAGCTCTTCCGGGACCAGTTTTCAGCCTACCCCTTTCCGGTCCACGATCCAGACTTCCTGGCGGAATTTCTGCAAAGCCATGGCCGCTTCTTTGGCGTTGAAGTCCAGGGGCGGATCGCAGCCCTGGCCTCCAGTGAGATGAGCAGGGCATCAGGGCATGTTGAAATGACCGATTTCATTGTCCTGCCCGCCTTTCGGGGCCAGGGGCTGGCCACGGCCCTGCTCCGGTTCATGGAGGCCGAGATGCGCTGTCTGGGCTTGAAGACGGCCTTCTCGATCGCCAGGGCGGGTTCTGCGGGGATGAATGCCGTTTTTGCCAGGCAGGGATACGGGTATCGGGGGCGGCTGGTGCAGAACACCTGCTTCAACGGGCGGCTCGAGGA
>CAZNIP010000032.1:0-29962 GCA_964573115.1 uncultured Desulfohalobiaceae bacterium
TCTGTCTTCTGTCATCTGTCTTCTGTCATCTGTCTTCTGAGACACACCGCCCGTCCCGGACTGACCTCGCCGAGTTGATCCTGCTGTTCTTTCCACTGTCGATAGTCGTTCAGAATCTGCAGGTGATCAAAGGCCAGCTCAGGCCACCGGCCTTCTGGAAAGACCTCTGCCCGGCCGGCATCGTCACCACCCTGCAGGTTCTCCATCCGGGCCGCCTGAGCCACGAAAACCGTGCTGGCCGTATGTTGTCTGGGATCCCTGTCCGGGCTTGAATAGACCCCGAGCAAAGCCTTCAACCTGACCTCCAGTCCGGTTTCCTCTTTGGCTTCCCGAATCGCGGCCTGGTCATAGCTCTCACCGTAGTCGACAAAGCCGCCGGGCAGGGCCCAGCCATAGGGTGGGTTGTTCCTCTGAATGAGCACGACACCCCCGGCCCCGACCTCGATGATCACATCCACGGTGGGCACAGGGTTCCGGTACGTGGGGATCTCTTCCCCGCATCTCGGACATGGCTTGGTGATCTGGACCATGTGTCCTCCTTGGAGCTTTGGGGTGACCGCTGTGACCGACCCGGACAGCTTGAGCTCATGGCCTGCCGAACTGCCATGTCGAATGCTAAAGCAATCGCGCCCGGCAGGCAATGGCGGGACCTCTCCCCTGAGGGAGGCCCGAAAGCCTCCCGGGTCCCGACAACACCTTGGTCCTTGATTTTTCCGGAAGCACTGGCATAGTTCCGGCACCGACGGACAGCTGAAAGGAGGCCCCCGTTGTCACCCGAGACCCTGTTCCGGGAAGACTTCAGCTCGAGGATGAAAGGCGCCGACCATGTCTGCATTGTCCACAGGGGCGCCCTTGGGGATTTCCTCCAGACCTGGCCTGTGCTCTGCTCCCTGGCCGAACACCTCCCGGCCTCAAAGCTTGTCTGGGCTGGACGGACTGACAGGCAGCTGTGGGCAACCCCCCTGGGCCTGCAACCCTGCCCACCGAAACTGCGCCAGGCCGTGGAGTCGATCCCCAGTGTCCGATCCTGGCCTGAAACCCTGCGCACGACTGCAGTGATCTGGTTCGGGCTGCAGAAATCGCCTGCTGAGCGACCATTCCCCCAGCTGCTCTTCCTGCCCGGAATCCTGCCGGGACATGACTGCCCACCCAGGGAGATTTACGCACAGGGGATGGAAAGGGCTGGGGTTCCCATTGTCGAGGACTGGCTTGTCCGTTTTCGAGAGCTGTTTCGCCTCGAGCCGGAACCGGCCAGCGACCAGACCACTGTCCTCCTCTTTCCTGGAGCAGGTCACCCCCTTCGCTGCTGGCCGCTGGACAGGTTCCTCAACCTGGCAGAGTGGCTTGACCGGCAGGGCTTGAAGCCCTGTTTTGTTCTCGGCCCGGCAGAGATGGAACGTCATGTCAGGGTACAAGATTTTGAACACTGTTGTCTGTGGGATCTCCAGGATCTCCAGACCAGGCTCTGCCGGGCACGCTTGGCCGTGGGCAACGATACAGGCCCACTGCATCTGGCCGGATACCTGGGCCTGCCGGTCGTGTCTCTCTTCGGCCCCAGCTCTGCAGCGCAATGGGCCCCTGTGGGAGCCCGCGTTGTCTCGCTCAACCTGTCCTGCTCGCCCTGCAGCCGGACCGGACAGGTCAGTTGTCAGGATCCGGCCTGCATGACCGGCATCGGCATGGCCGCAGTCCAGCAGGCCGTGTCCGAAGTCCTGAATCAGACCGGGCAGTCAGAGTCGCGATGAAGCCTCGCAGGAGTGATGGGGGGATAAAGCCTTGGGGGGCCAAATCAAAACCGGCCTTTCCAAGCAGGGTTCTGCTCGAAAAGGCCGGCTCTGGCAAAAGGAGGAAGGTAATTCTTTTAGTGCATGATTCAGGCCAACAATCCTCAAAACAATTTTAGCATTATATTCAACATATTATAGCATCAAATCAGAAGTCTGCCGGCGGTCTCTGTTTAATTTTTTGTACCATAACCCTGTGCACGGCCCTGGCCTGGAATGGAGCAGTATAATTTTTTGAACTCCCAGCTCAGCAAAGCTGACAGTCCCTGCTGGTCGAGATGTTCAACCCGAACAGATTTCGAATCCCCTGGCCTGGATCTGACCGGCCTTGAGCGCCCCTTCCCGAGCCAGCTGGACCCGATCCCTGCCGAGAATTCTGACCACTGTAGACGGCAACCCCCCCCGGGGATACGGTTTGACGTCCACAACCAGGTCCACGGTCGCGGACAGCCCTGGGTCGATGTCCTCCAGACGGGCCACGGGGGTTTCTCCGGCCAGATTGGCGCTCGTGGCGACAATGGGGGTCCCGGACGCCCTGGCCAGGTCCCGGGCGACGCGGTTCGAGGACTGGCGTACGCTTGTCCAGCCGTCCCGATCGGCAACCAGGGGGGAAAGGCCTTCACCAGCCGGGACCAGAATGGACAGCGGGCCGGGCCAGAAAAGCTCGGTCAGCCTGACAAAGGTCTCATGGCCCCAGGCGGTCACCAGCCCAAGCTGATCCATGCCGGATATGATCAGGGGCAGCGGCTTGTCTGCCTGGCGGCCCTTCAGCTCCGCCACCCTTGCAGCAGCTCTGTGATCGAGGCCGCTGGCCCCAAGAGCATACAGCGTCTCTGTGGGGTAGATCACGGTCCCCCCCTGGCGGATGATCGCAGCGGCTCTGGACACGCGCTTTTCTGGAGCAGTCATTGACGGGCTGTCCTGTCCTCAACTCCGTTTCTGGGGGGTGAACCTGGCAGCGATCTTGCAGATTTGATGCTGCAAACCACCAAGGAGTGCCACACATGAAAATTCATCCAGATCATCTCAAACAGCTTCTTGAGCAGGGTCAGAAGGGCAAAACCGGGAATGGCCCGTCAGACAAGTCTTTTCAGCACGTCCTCGACAAGGCTGTCCAGCCGGGAGAGAGCGGCGGCCAGCCCGTCGCCCCGCTCAAGGACACCTCAAAGCTCACCGCCCTGCAGGCTGAGCTTCAGACCTCGACCATCAACAAGATCAGGCCCGAAAGCGGTCACGCGCAGGAGATCATGAATCGTCTGGAAACCGTTCTCGACCAGTGGGAAAAATATTCCCAGTCCCTGAAGGCCCCGGATTTGCGCGCCAGCTTCTCTCTCTTGGAGTCCATCCATCAGGACCTGCAACATCTGCAGGCTGAAATCGGACAGGACCCTGAATCTGCCCCTGGGGTCGGCTCCCTGCTCAATGAGCTGCAGGTCATGACGGTCACTGAACGGATCAAGTTCAACCGGGGCGATTATCACGCGCTCTGAAGACCTCCTCGTGGTGGCGGGCATCAACCCGGTTCAGCCAGGGCTGCCTCGTTCAGGATTCATCTCTGCCCAGGGCAAACTCCCTGATCACGGTGTACGTCGGCCCTGATGGGCTCAAGACCGACTGCCAGAGGACAAACGACCTCATCCACATCTCAGGCCAGCGACGCTCTTCCAGGTCCCTGAGCAGTGCCGTCCAATCATCCCCTTTCCTGGCCTCCCTGACCCGGGCCAGGGTCAGGTGCGGCCTGAAAGGCCGTTCTTCAGTCGCAAAACCCACCTCTGACACAGCTCGCTGCACCTGGCCGGCCAGGGTCCTGGTTTCCTCCGCGCCTTTTTCCAGGCCTGCCCAGACCACCCTGGGGGCCCGCTGCGTCCCTGGAGGGAAAAAACCCGCACTTCCAGCCTGAAAGAGAAATGTTGGATGGTCGACCCTGTACAGGGCCTCCTCGACCCGGCTGACAACGTCCTCGGCCAGCTCGCCGAGAAAGGTCAGGGTCAGATGCCAGTTCCCCGGACGGGTCCAGGTGGTTTTGGAGCGCAGCCTTGGACGCCAGGCCTCTGACACGGACTGCAAGCCATCCTGATACGCCTTCGGCAGGGGAAGGCCGACAAAGCAGCGCATATCCGGCCTCTCATTCAGTGTTTCACCCCATTTGGAGGGGGAAGGTGAAAACAATTTACAAATCAGATCGAAACGTCTATACAGGCGGGGCTTGGAGGTTTCTCAGCCTGCGAACCCATGCAGCCATGATCGGCTGCCCTCTCTTCAACCGCAACCTGTCAGCGCGGCCGCAGAGCAGCTCTGAAGGGAACACCCGACATGCTTCACACTGTTGTTGAGTGGCTGGTCCAGACCATTGGCCAGCTTGGCTATCCGGGCATCTGCGTCCTCATGTTCCTGGAATCCACATTTTTCCCCTTTCCCAGCGAAGTGGTCATCCCCCCGGCCGGCTACCTGGCCTCGCAACAGACCATGAACATCTGGGCCGTGATCGGTCTCGGAACACTGGGCAGCCTCCTCGGGGCTCTCTTCAATTACTGGCTCGCCCTGCGCTTCGGTCGTCCGTTGTTCGAAAAATTCGGCTCATACCTGCTGATCAGCCCCAAAACCCTGGACAGGGCAGATCGATTTTTCGACCGCCACGGGCACATCAGCACCCTGGTTGCCAGGCTCATCCCCGGCATCAGACAGGTCATCTCCCTCCCTGCCGGACTGGCCAGGATGCGTCTGGACCTCTTTTGCCTGTTCACCTCGCTCGGGGCAGGCATCTGGGTTGTGATCCTGGCCCTCATGGGATACTGGTTCGGCCACAACCAGGACCTGGTGGCCGAAAAGCTGAATCAGATTCTGCTCGTTCTGGGCCCCATCTGTGTCCTGGGCATTCTCCTCTACATCCGCCAGCACCGCAAGAAATCGCGCTGAAGCCCAAGGTGCCGGTCCCTGTCCAGGAGGGAAAGCTCTTCTCGATCATCCTGCCGCTCCCAGAAAGAGCACAGCTTCCAGGACTTCGTTCATGGCCCCCAGGGTGTCCCCGGTGATGCAGCCGATCTTGCGGGAATAGAACCACAACAGGCCTGCTGTGGTCAGGACGAAGAGGCCATTGATGACCAGGGCCCGCCAGCCAAGGAAGAGGGAGAGAACCCCAAGCAGGGGAAGGGCCCAGTACGTCTTCAGCGAGACCTGCCTGTGGCAAAAGTCCCGGCCGGTACCACCCTCCGGGCGTCCGTAAGGCAGAACCCTCATCCCGATGAGCATTCCAGCCCTGGAGTAGGCCGGCACAAGGCAGAGCACCAGCCAGCGCTGCCCGTGCAGTTCGCTGATCCCTCCCCACTTCATGCCCAGAACAGCCACAATGGTCACCAGCCCCATGACCCCGATCCGGCTGTCCTTCATGATCTCCAGAGCCCTTTCCCGGCTGCGGTGGCTGAAGAGCCCGTCGGCCGAATCCCCGAGGCCGTCCACGTGCAGTGCTCCGGTCAGGACCAGGAGCACGACCACGTCCAGCCCGGAGACCACCTCTTGAGACCACAGCCGGGTTCCGATGGCGTCGAACCCGGCCAGGAGCAGCCCCAGCAGCAGCCCGACCAGGGGGAAGAAGGCCGACATGGCCCGGGGCTGGAAGCGGACATCCCCTCCCACCGGCAGGGTGGTCAGAAACTGCACCGCAGCCTTGAAAGCTGTCAGCCATTCCTTGGGTAAAAGGATCATTCTGTTTTCTGTGCTCTGTGATCTGTGATCTGTTCTCTGCTCTCAACACCGGGTCTCATTTGACCCGCACGGGTATTCCGGCCACTGTCCAGAACACGGTCCGGGATGCTCCAGCCACGGCCTGATTCAATTCCCCCACGGCGTCCCTGAAGGTCCGGCCCAGAACATGGTCAGGAACCACACCGCATCCGACCTCGTTGGAAACCAGAATGACCTTGCCCGAACCTGAGCCCAGAAAATCGGCCAGATCCTGGAATCGGGCCCGGAGTTGCTCCGGGGATGCGTCCTCCATGAGCAGGTTGGACACCCACATGGTCAGGCAGTCCACGAGCACGACCTGACCTTCCTGACGCTGCACCCGCAGGGTTGACTCCAGGTCCAGCGGGGCCTCCATGGTCAGCCAGTGGGGGCCGCGCTCCTCCCTGTGCCTGGCCACCCGATCCTCCATCTCCCCGTCCCGGGGGATGCAGGTCGCCACATAGACCTTCCTCATCTCCGGGGCGTCCTCAGCCAACTGCAGGGCGTATCGGCTCTTGCCGCTTCGACATCCCCCGACCACAAAAATGACCTCTGTCACGATACCCCCCTGGTCAGATCACCTCAGGAAAACGTGTCGGACTCCCTGGAGATGAAACGCTTCTCGCAACAGCCAGCCCAGCCGTGCCGATTTCTTCAACACGTCAGGTGAAAGCCGCCGCAGACATGGTCCTCCTGCTCCAGATGGCGATTGAAACGTCGAACTGCCTCCTCGGTCGGGACCTGAACGAGATCGATCCCCAGCTGCTGAAGTTGACCCTGCAGATCCGGCGCTGCCTTCATCTGGCCCGGCTTGCCCTGACCGAGGATAAGGATCTCCGGCTTGTGATCGAGGACCGGAGCGAGGTCCTGGAGCGTCACGACATGACCTCGCTGACGCCACCAGGGGGAAATCAGCATCTCTCTGCACATCAGGACATCGTCAGTGTAGACATGGCCATGTGCGGTCATCCTGCCGAAAGAGTAGCTCTCAATCATGGTTCGGCCTCCCGACGCCAACGAGCGGCCACATCACTCCCCCGCCAACGGCGGTCAGAGTGTGCAGAAAACCGCCTTGTTCGATGGCATGCTTTTTCAACCTCTCAGTGTGGCCTCTGTGTTGCTGAGGGTCAAGACGTGCTCATCTGAGGCCATGGCTCATGGAATGGACTGTGCGGCGGGTAGGAAGCGAAAGGAAAGGAGTCCGGGAGCACCTCCAGACTGAGGCTTGGACTGGATCACCCTGAAAGCTCTGTGGTGCCCCAATCTGTGGACAGCTCAGGGGCTCGGGTAAATCCTGGGGCCACTCGGACATCAGAAGACGCTGGGCCGGGCCTTGGAACCTGCTGAAGCGAAAAGCGGCCTCTTGCCTTCCAGAACGGCCAGCCTGGGCTTGATCGCGTGCCGGAAGCGGGCCATCTCGGATTGGGGGACAGGCTCCACGGGCCGGGAATCGATCTTCAGCGGGTTGATGTACGATCCGTTCTTCTTGACCCGGAAATCGAGATGGGGTCCTGTCGAGAGCCCTGTGCTGCCGACATATCCAATGGTCTGCCCCTGGGTGACCCTGGTCCCTCTCCGGACGCCTTTGGCGTAGCGGCACATATGGTTGTAGACCGTCACATATCCGTTGGTGTGCCGGATTTTGATGTAGTTCCCCGCCCCCCTGGCCTTGGCCACCAGCAGGACCGTTCCGTCGGCCACGGTTTTGATCGGCGTCCCTCTGGGAGCGGCATAGTCGATGCCCAAATGAGGCCGGACCTTCTTCAGAATCGGGTGCTTTCGTCTCCAGGTGTACCCGGAAGATATCCGGGTGAAGTTCAGAGGGGCTTTCAAAAAGGTCTTGCGCACGGCTTGACCCTGGGCCGTGTAGTATTCAATCCGGCCGTTGCTCTTTTCAAAGCGGAAGGCCTGCAGCACGCGGCCCTGATTGACAAACTGGGCAGCCAGAATCGGACCGTACCCCTGAAACTCGCCTTTTCGAAACTGCTTCTCCACGATGATCCGAAAGTTGTCTCCCTTGCGGATATCGCGGATAAAGTCCACGTCCCAGGCAAAGATCTCAGCCAGGGCCACGGCCAGGGCCGGGCTCTCGCCAATGGCGGACACGGCCTCGAAAAGGCTGGTTTCGATGGCCCCCTGGGTCACCTCTTCCCTGGTGTCGTACTCGATCTTTTCCCGACAGGCCTGGAACTCGTCGGGCCTGATCTCCACAACGAGCTTGTCGGACCTGTCGATCTCATACTCGAAACGGCGCAACTGGTGGTCCTGAAAAACGAGTCGATATGGCTGGCCCTGTTTGATCCGCCTCAGAGAATAGACCGGCTGACACTCCCGGCTCAGGGCGAAAATATCCTTCGGCCCCATGTGATCGGCCAGGAGGGCTGTGACCGTGTCGCCGCTCCGGACGACATCCTCCTCAACCTGCATGGTCGGGGCTGATGAAGGTTCAGTCCCGGTCTCGGCCAGCTGGGTCGGGGCCCCTGACGGCTGGAGCATCTGCATCTCAGACTCAACCTTTGAGTCCTGCGCAGGGATGTCCATGCTCTCTGCTGAGGTTGACTGCAGATCACCATCCGCCGTCTTCTGTGTCATGGCCACATACGTCAAGATGCAGACTGGAATAAAGAGCAGGAGAGGAAGCAGAACGAGCTTCCGGCGGGATCGCCGCAACAGGCGTTGCTTGCGGGGAGAGGAGTAGTAGATTGTATATTTCACACAATTGCTCGTGACATAAAAGGTTTGCCGTGTCAAGATAAAAATGGCCAGATTTGACCTCATCCGCCTCCGACTGCAGGAAAGAGTGCCACCCTGTCATTGTCATGGAGAGGAGTCGAAAACGGAACAGCTCGACCATTGAGAAAACACACTTTGACCTCTTCAGGATCGATGCTGAGCTCTCCAATGAGATCGAGGACCGTTTTTCCTTCCTGTACAGGATAGCTCTCGTGGTTTTCGGGCTGGTACTCCGACAGTGTGGCGTAACACTTGAGGAGAATCTGCATAGCTCTTGTCTCTTGTCAGTTTTGCCGCTGGCAAAACTGACTCATTTGGGTTTGAACTGAGGCTGCCCACAAGCGCCGACAGAGACCGGGCGAAATTCAAGCTTCCCAACCTTTCTCAACCCGTCCATTCCTGCGGAGGGACAAGAGCTCGGAAGCCGGGAAACACCACTTCATGATGATGGAGATGCAACAACTGTACCCTGTCCTGGCCATAGACAGGATCTCCGACAATCGGGTGCCCGACAGCCGCCAGATGGGCCCTGATCTGATGGCGTATGCCCTTGAGGATGCGCACCCTGACCAGGGACTGAACTGACGGATTGTCGACGTTCAATGGAAAAACTTCGGTCCACCGCAGCCGGTCCTCGGTCTCCTCTTTGAGGATTTGGACCTTCTTCCTCTTCGCGCTTCTGATCTTGAAACGAATGGTCATGGTCTGATGCACAAGGCCATGGACACGGGCCAGATACGTCTTCTTTATCTGGCCGCTGTCCTGGAAATGATGGTACCGGTTCGCAGCACCCCGGTCAAAGGCCACCAGCACCAGGCCGGTGGTCAGGTAGTCGAGGCGGTTCAAAAGCTGGGCAGACCTCCCGGGGAAGAGGGCCCCCAGGCTGTCTTCCAGGCTCGGGCCGGAAGACCCCTCCCGCCCCTCGGTATGGACCCGGGAGGGCTTGTTCAGGGCCGCCCACGGCCCCTGCTCCGCAACCACCTCAACCTGCAGGTCTGAGGACTCTCTGAGCCCCTCGAGGGCCTTGACCGAGATTCTGTCCCCCGCCTGGACACGGTGCCCCTTTGGGCAGGGGAGATCGTTCACCAGGACCCGGCCCTGATCCCAGAGCCGCCGGACCTGGCGCAGGCTCTTCCCCGGGCAGGCCAGCTTGAGGACGTGATCCAGCCTGTCCCCGGTCAGTTCCCTGGTCACGGTCGTGCTCCAGTGAACTCCCTGCGGTCCTGGTCCGGTCATGGTCAGGTCCACTCCATGAGGCCACCCCCCGGCTCAGTGAATGCCGTAGGATTTCAGCTTCCGGTGCAGGTAGCTCCGTTCCAGACCGATGGTCTCGGCCAGGCGGGAGACATTGCCTTCGCATTCCACGAACTTGGCTCCGAGAAAAGCCCGCTCGAACTCCGCCCTGGCTTCTTTGAAGTCCATCCTGTCGTCCAGGTTGTCAGTGGCTGGAGTCATGGAGGTGTTCACCTCTTCGGCCGTGGAGAAGAACTCGGGAGGGAGATGATGGGACCTGACCTCCTGCCCGCCGTTCATGATCAGCATGCGTTCGGCAAAATTCTTCAACTCCCGGACATTGCCCGGCCATCTGTACCGGCTCATCACATCCAGCGCTTCAGAAGTAAAGTGGACCGCCCGGAACCCGTTCTCCTGACAGAGACTGGTCACGAATTCGTCCAGCAGAATCGGGATGTCCCCGCTGCGCTCCCGAAGAGGGGGGACATGAAGGGGGAAGACATTCAACCTGTAGTAGAGGTCCTCCCTGAATCTCCCTGCAGCGATCTCCTTTCGCAGGTCCTTGTTCGTGGCCACGATCACCCGGACGTCGACACTGATGGTCTTCTTCCCTCCCACCCGTTCAAAAGCCTGCTCCTGCAGAATGCGCAGGATCTTGGCCTGGGTCTTGAGGCTCATGTCCGCGATTTCATCCAGAAAGAGCGTCCCTTTGTGAGCCAGCTCGAACTTGCCCACATGGTCCCGGTCCGCCCCGGTGAAGGAACCCTTTTCATGCCCGAAGAGCTCGCTTTCGATGAGCTCGTCTGGGATGGCCGCGCAATTGACGGCAATCATCGGCTTTTTGACCCGTCCGCTCTTCTTGTGAATGCTCCGGGCCACGATCTCCTTTCCGGTCCCGTTTTCCCCGGTGATGAGCACCCAGGCTTCTGTCGGAGCGACCCTGTCGATCTGGGAGCGCAGAATGGCAATGGGTTCGCTGTTGCCTGACAAATCCTGAATGTAGTCCGTTTTGATCCTGGACCGCAGCTCCCTGTTTTCCTGCTGCAGCTGCCTGAACTCATGAGCTTTGTTGACTGTGACCACCACCTTTTCCAGGGAAAGGGGCTTTTCGATGAAATCAAAGGCCCCTTTCTTGATGGTTTCAACTGCCGTCTCGATGTTCCCGTGGCCCGAGATCATGATCACCGGCAGCTCGCTGAAGTCCAGGCGAACCGTTTCCAGGATCTGGATGCCGTCCTTCTCGGGCAGCCAGATGTCCAGAAAGAGGATGTCCGGCTCATGACGCTGAAAGTGATCCAGGGCCTCTTCTCCTCTCTCAAAGCAGTGCACGGCAAACCCTTCGTCTTCCAGGATGCCTTTCAGGGAGATGCGGATGTCCTCTTCGTCATCGACAACAACAATGTATGGGGGCATGGCCTTGCCTCTGCTCATGCCAACCTCCTTATGCAGGCCGGGTTGAACGGCCCATGGGTGATGCCTTGGTCTGCAGGAAAAGGTTGTTGTTCAAACCGGCAGATCCACAACAAAGGTGGTCCCTCTGGGTTCGTTGGGAACGACCTGAAGCTGTCCCTGGTGATCGCTGACAATGGATTTGACAATGGTCAGGCCCAGCCCGGTGTTGCCTTTCTTTTTCGAAAAGTAGGGCTCGAAGAGCCTGCTCGGCTCCTCAGCCTCAAACCCCGGACCGTTGTCAGAGACCTGAATGCGCACCAGGCTTGAATCCGCCAAGTGCCGGGCCGCAACGACAACTTTGGGGTCGGGTTGATTGTCCAGGACCTCGCTGGCATTGGTCAGCAGATTGATGAAGACCCGCTTTATGGCTCCCCGGTCGCATCTGATCACCGGCAGCTCGCCGTCCAGGTCCAGCTCCCAGCTGATCTGGGTGTGACTGTTCCTGAACAGGGCCATGACCTCTTCCAGCAGATGGGGCAGCTCGTTGTCTTCCAGAACAATCTCCGGAAGCTTGGCAAAGCTTGAAAATTCTTTGACCATCTGCTGCAGGTGCTCCACCTGGCGAACGATGACCCTGGTGCATTCCACAAAGGTTTCGTCTCCAGCCTGGGCCCCGTACTTACGCTCCAGACGCTGGGCCGACAGCTTGATGGGCGTCAGTGGATTCTTGATCTCGTGGGCGATCCTTTTGGCCACCTCCCGCCAGGCCGTCATGCGCTGCATTCGGTCCAGCTCGGTCACGTCCTCAAAGACCAGGACCATGCCGATGTCTTCGCCGTGAGTCGCTCTCAGCCCCACGGCATTGACCAGGAGCTTGCGCTGACCGGATCCGAGCTGGACGTCGATCTGCCGCTGCCACTGGGTGTTGGGGGCGGACTTGAGACGCTTCAGGGCATCGGCAAGCATGTCCGCATGTTCGCCCTGCAGGAGATCAACAGGGTTCTGGCCCACGAGCTGCTCCCCGTCCGTGCCCAGGATGTCTTGGGCAGCCTTGTTGACCGTGCTGATCCTGTCTCTGGAATCCAGGGAGATGACCCCGGAGGTGACCGTGTTCAGGACCGCTTCCATGTATTTCCGCCGCTGTTCGAGCTCCAGATTCTGCATCCCGAGGTCTTCGTTGGCCTTGTTCAGGCGCTGCTGACTCTTTTCCAGGTCCTCTGCCATCACGTTGAACGACTGGACCAGGAGCCCCAGCTCGTCCACCGCCTGATCTTCCAGGCGGACCCCGAGATCACCGTGGGCGATGCGCTGCGTACCCAGGGAGAGGGCCTGGATCGGGGCTGAAATCTCCTTGGCCAGCCGGAAGCCGAACCACATGGCCCCGAACACGATGAGCAGGGTCATGACGCCCAGAAGCACGTAGAAGGCCACTTTGAGCGGCCCCTTCAGGGCCTCGAGCTGCTTGTACTCCTTGACTCCCTGAACGATCTGGTCCAGCTTGGTCAACAGGCCGTGGCCCACAGTGCTGCCCAGGACCAGAAACCCGGTTTTGGCTTCGTCAACCGGGACAATGCCCACCACCAGGTCCTTCTCAGGGCTGGTGAGCATCGAGGACCAGTACCTGGGCTGGTCCTTCATCCCCACCCAGTCCACCGTGTCTTTGATCTGCGTCCAGCTCTCCTGCCACTCTTCGGTTGAGTGCCAGTTCTGCTCCTTGAGATTCGGGGCCACGACACCCACAAGGCTCAGACCATACTCCTTGGCTTTCTGGGCCAGATACGTGTCCATGCCCACCGCGCCCCAGAGAAACTCTTTTTCGCGAACCTGCTCAATGAGAAACCGCCCCTGGGACTCGAGCTCCTCCTGCTTCATGGCATAGAAGGTGGTCCCCACGTCCAGGGCCTGCTCCATGGAGCTGTCGACCTTGCTCTTGAACCAGTAGTCCACTGAGGCCTGGACGAATTTGACCGCCATCAGGAACATGAGGATGGTCGGAATCAGGGACAGGGAAATGAAGGCGATGACCAGCTTGGCCCTCAGACCCGAACCAGGGACTTTCCGCCGCCGTTCCAGGAAGAGCTTGACCCCGTTGCGCAGAACCAGAAAGAGAATGATCAGCAGCAGAATGCAGTTCAGGTTGAAGATGGCCAGGAAAAAATACGAGTTGACCCCGAAGAACTTGAGCTCGATCCAGCTGAACAGGGCGATGAGCAGAAAAGCCGAAAGGGCCAGGGCCAACTCACTGCGACGCTTCCGGCTGATTCCGGCCTGAGAGAAATGGGCTTGGATGGTTGGAGAGGTCATAGGGTCAATAGACAAAGTCCATGCGGTAGTTCTTCTGATCCACGACGTCCCAGGACCAGAAGAAGAGCGCTTTCTTCAACCACACGGGGACATTGGCTCTTTTGAGGACCACCCTGAGGTTCATGGCGTAGGCAACCCCCTGGGGCAGGCTGTTCCAGCTCCCCAGGGACATGGTCAGGGTGGACCAGTTGGCCTGGATCAGCGTGGTCAGATCTTCATTCTTCATCACCCTCTGGGCCCTGGAGTCGATCAGGCTGTAGGTTCCGGTCAGAGGATTCTTCTTGATTTCGAACTCAATGTCTTTCTGCTCCAGCGTCTTGTCCCAGATCAGTTTCCTCTTTCTGATCAGGCTGGACTGGCTGAGCATTCGAATGGTGATCCCCTCCTGCAGCAGCTCTTCCACTCCTTCGAGGTCCTCGAGCTCCACCCCGAACCTGAGCTGAATGTCCCCGGCGACATTGTCCAGGACAAGGTTTTTGAGAATGAGCTCCTGGGCTCCGGCAGAGCTGCAGAGCAACAGGGCCAGGGCGCATGCGGCCAAGAGTCGAAAAAGAGGAGGAGTCATGTTCCTGAGCTGCTGTTCCTGAGAGATGAGCTGGTCAACGCTGCTTCTGCACGCTCTGATGTTTGCAAATTTCTGACTCCTAAGTCAAGATGACCCCTGTGAAGCCCTGAAGGGCGGTCTGGCCATTCGATACCCCTGCGTTTTACCCGAACCTGTTCCAAAACCCCATCGACCCCCTTTTTCCAGAGTCCTATGGCCTCCGGCATCAAATTCATCTGGATCGGCAAACTGAAGAGGACATACTGGACTGCGGCCCAGGAGCATTACTGGAAAAGGCTCTCCAGGTATCACCACCTTGAGGAGGTCACCCTCAAGGACAGCCCGTCCCATCTTCCGGAAATCAAGCGGGTGGAGCGGGAGAGTCAGGCCATCCAGGCCAGGCTCGCCCCCCGGGATCTGGCCATCTGTCTGGACACGTCGGGCACGGCCATGTCCTCGGTCAGGCTGGCCCGCCACCTGAGGGTCTGGACCCAGGACCGAAACCGCAGCCCCTGCTTCATCATCGGCGGACCGTTCGGCCTCAGCCAGGACCTTCTGGACACGAGCCAGACAGTCCTGAGCTTCGGCCCCCTGACCCTGCCCCATGAGCTGGCCAGGATCATCCTTCTGGAGCAGCTCTACCGGGCGGCCACCCTGAACCACAACCATCCCTACCACCACTGACCTCATCTGCCCGGAACTTGCCCCGGACCGTCCCAAGACGCCGCCCGGGAAGTGATCCTCTGTGCCCGGGACTTTTTTTCGACCAAGAGCAACCTGACCACAAGGCTCAGGGTGGCAAACACAAATTGGCCGGAAATTTGCAAGCACCTGTTTGAAAGGCTCTTTTCAGGACCATTCAAAACAGGGAATACGCCCATGCCAAGCGGCTTCACAAGAAAAAATCCTTCAAAGAGGACTCCGGTTCAACTCTTTGACCACGAGGAAAATGGTGCCCGTTCAGGACCTGACGGTGCTTTGAAGAGCACAGGACATCCCGACAGAAGTGATGCTCTGGAGCCGTCGCAGGTCCACAGCTTGAATTCCAGGCTGAAGAACATGTCGGCCGAGCTCGAGCTTGACCGGGAGCTGCTGGCCAGAAAGAACGAGCAGCTCCTCTTTCTGAACACCCTGCTCCACCAGGCCAACACCACCCTGGACATGGAACGCATCTTCGAAATCTCCCACGCGGTCATCGATTCCTTTGTCAAGCTCGATGTCACCTGTGCCCTGTTCTGGCATCAGGATGAAGCCGACCAGACCCATGCCGATCTCTACCTGCCCCGATGTCTGGCAGATGAGGCCCAGCACCAGTGCATCTCCCACCTCCTGCATCAGGCCAACTCCCTCTTGAACCGGCCCGTGGAGGCCTACCACCTGAACACCTTCCCGGCTGGCGACGAGCTGATCGCTGCCGGGCTCGATCAGGTCGTGTTCACCTTTCCCCTGCAGGTCCACAACAGGATCTTCGGTTGCCTGTCCCTGAAAGCCGCAGATGAGGGCATCGGTCAGGACACGCATTTCACCCTCAAACTGGCCGCTCAGCATCTGGCCCTGATCTTTCACAACGCCCTCCACTTCGCTCAGATCAAGAAGAAGGCCGATCACGACGGGCTGACCCAGATCAACAATCGTCAACACTTTGACACTCGTCTGGCCGAGGAGATCAACCGTCATCAGCGGCACGAACAGCCATTCAGTCTGCTCATGCTCGATGTGGATCATTTCAAGGTCATCAATGACAGCTACGGCCATCAAGCCGGGGACATGGTTTTGCAGGCCATGGGCAAGCTCCTGACCTCCTCCCTGAGGGCTTCGGACTTTTCAGCCCGCTATGGGGGCGAAGAGTTCACGGTCATCCTGCCGCACACCGACAGCAAGCAGGCCCTGAAGCTGGCTGAGAGGCTGAGGGCAGAGGTGGCCTCCCGAGACTTCACTTTTGAAGGCCACCATTTCTCGGTCACGGTCAGCCTCGGGGTGGCCTCCTTCGATCCCTCTCATCCCTCCAGCTCCTACACCATCGTCAACAGGGCGGACAAAGCCCTGTATGAGGCCAAGGAAAGCGGCCGCAACCTGGTCGTCTGCGCTGACGGGAACGACCGCGCCGCTTCCCGGGCTTGACAAAACACAGCCCCCCTTTCAGACTTCCTCAGAGCTGTTGCGGCTGCAAAAACTCGAAAGCCGCGGCAAGAATTCAGGATTCAGGAGCCGGCATTCAGGAGTCAGAAAAATCGAAGCGTTATGACGTACAACTTGTTGGAAACATGCGCCTGCTGGACGTTGAGCACCTGCGTCAGAGCCGCCTGCAGGCAGGGCCTTCGTCCATAAGAAACTTCAATCCCGGAAAGCCGATGCACCCCATGAACCCGTTCCGATCGCCAAAAACCGCTGGACATGATGGCCCGATGGCCCTCAGACGCCTGCTCAGGGGCATTCCGATCCTGATTCCGCTTACCTGCTGCCTCCTGCTCTGCAGTCCTGTCCAGGGGCCGGCCAGGGCCGTGGAACCGGTTCTCAGCCTCGAGGCTCCGAAACACGTCCCCGTGGGTCAGCCCTTCGAGGTCGCCATCACTTCAGAGCTGGACTTCGAGACCCTCGAGCTCACCTGGCAGGGCCGGACCATCGTGCTGCCCCGGACTGGCCGCAGCAGCGGCTTTTCCACGTCCCTGCTCCTGGGCAGCGACGTCAAGCTCGACCGGCCGGGCCCCAGGGAGTTGAGCGTCACCGGAATCAAGGACCAACAGACCGCGTCCGCAACCCATGTCCTCACGCTGGACAAGGCTGATTACCCGATCCAGAGGCTGACCCTGCCCAAGCATCAGGTCAACCTCAGCCAACAGGCCCTCTTAAGGCATAGACAGGAGAAAGCGCAGGTTCAGGACTGCCTGAGGACCTTCACGCCTGACAGGCTGTGGGTCTGCCCCTTTGTCCGCCCGGCACAAGGGGAGCTCTCCAGCGAGTACGGCCTGCAGAGGCTCATCAATGGCCAGCCCAGATCGCCGCACCGGGGGCTTGATTATCGAACCGGGGCCAAGGCCCCTGTCCAGGCGGTCAACTCCGGAACCGTGATCTTGACCGGAAACCATTTCTTTGCCGGAAACTCCATCTACATCGATCACGGCCAGGGGGTGATCAGCATGTACTTCCACCTGTCCTCGATCAAGGTCTCCACAGGCCAGACCGTTTCCAGGGGGCAGACCATCGGCCTGACCGGGTCCACCGGACGGGCTACAGGTCCGCACCTCCACTTCGGAATCAGCCTTCTCGGCCGCCTTATCGACCCTGTTCCGCTCCTGGGCAACGAACTCTGCGCTCCAGGACCCACCGCAAAAAAATCTCCAGCTTCTTGAGGGTATTGATCATTTGAGCAACCTCGATTGCGATTCCCGTATTGCCCCCTGACAGAACAGCTGATACATTTCCTTCCGACCGGGCAACGACGTCAGCATCGTGTCCCTTTCTGCCCTTCAAGCCGGGTCTCACGTTCCGAATCTGCATGTGTGAGATCCATAAACCCTCGTTCGGTGTCCATGAAGCTCGACAGCGCCAATCCGTGGTCCTACCTCAGAGGCATCGAGCCCTCCAGCTTTTGCGACTGGCCGGGCCGGGTCAGCGCAGTCCTCTTCTTCGGAACCTGCAATTTCCGGTGCCCGACCTGCCACAACAGCGAGCTGGCCTGGCATCCGGAACGCCTGCCGGTCATCTCCAGGGAGAAGCTGAAGACTTTCCTGGCCGCCAGGGGACAATGGCTTGACGGGGTGGTCCTCAGCGGCGGCGAACCTGCCCAGGTTCCCGGTCTGGAGACCGTTCTCGCCTTCCTCCGCGACCTGGGCCTGGAGGTCAAGATCGACTCCAACGGCTCCTTTCCAGACGTGATCGAAGACCTCCTCGACCAGGGGCTGGTTCGGCAGGTGGCAGTGGACGTCAAGGGACCGTGGGCCAAGTACCCGGCCCTGACCGGGCATTGCTGCACTGCTGAAGAGGCCGCCCGGAACCTGGGCAGGATCTTTGATCTGGCCAGGGCCCACCCCGGGGCCTTTCTCTTCCGGTGCACCAAGGTTCCGCTGCTGTCAGCCGAGGATCTCGAAGTGACGGCCTCCACCGTGCCTGAAGGCCATGAGCTCACTCTGCAAAACTACATCCCCCCAAAGGGGGAGACTTCCCTTTCCCCAGCGACCAGTGCAAACCAAGGAGGATCAGATGTTCATGGAGGACTTTGAGGAACGCATCTCCGGCAGCCGCAGAAATGCCTCCAGGCCGGAACACATTCGCAAAAGGGACGGTCGCCTGGAGACCTGGGCGGTTGACCGCATTGCCGAAGCCATCCTGAAAGCCTTGAAGGCCAACGGCATCAAGGATCCGCTCCTGGCCAAGAGGCTGGGCAACAAGGTGGAGCAGAAACTGGCCGGGATCAAGATCCCGGAGCAGGAGCAGGTCCAGGACACGGTCGAGCAGGTGCTCATGGAGAGCCGGCTCTATCCTGTGGCCAAGAAGTACATCCTCTACAGGGAGCAGCGCAGGCAGCTTCGCAGCCAGCAGGACGCCTTCCTGAACATCGGGACCACGATTGACGACTACGTGAACAAGGAAGACTGGCGGGTGGCGGAGAACGCCAACATGAGCCACTCATTCCAGGGGCTCATGCTCCACCTCTCCGGGTCGGTCCAGGCCAGGTACGCTTTGGAGAAATACCCGGAGGAGGTCCGCCAGGCCCACGATCACGGCTACTTTCACATCCACGACCTCTCTTTCGGTCTGGCCGGCTACTGTGCCGGGTGGAGCCTCCGCGACCTCCTGCTGGAAGGCTTCAACCTGGAGGGGCGCTGTTCCTCCGGACCGGCCAAGCACATGGATTCCGTCCTGGGACAGATGGTCAACTTTCTGGGCACGCTGCAGAACGAATGGGCCGGGGCCCAGGCCTTCAACAACGTGGACACCTATCTGGCCCCCTTTGTCCGGGCCGACGGGCTGGACTACAGGAGGGTCAAGCAGGCCATCCAGAAGTTCGTCTTCAACCTGAACACCACCTCCCGCTGGGGCGGCCAGAGCCCCTTCACCAACCTGACCCTGGACCTCGTCCCTCCCAAGCACATCGCCTCTGAAGCGGTGATCCTGGGCGGCCAGCTCCAGGACTCAACCTACGGCGACTTCGCTCCGGAAATGGAAATGATCAACAAGGCCTTTCTGGAGGTCATGCTCGAAGGCGACTACCACGGCCGGATCTTCAGCTTTCCCATCCCGACCTACAACGTGACCGAGGACTTCCCCTGGGACTCTGAGGTCGGCCAGCTCCTGCTCAAGCTGACTGCAAAATACGGGGTGCCCTACTTTCAGAACTTCATCAACTCCGACCTCAAGCCCGAAGACGTCCGGTCCATGTGCTGCCGGCTGCAGATGGACATTCGGGAGCTCAAGAAACGGACCGGGGGGCTGTTCGGGGCCGGGGACCTGACCGGGTCCATCGGCGTGGTCACCCTGAACCTGCCCAAGCTGGGGTATCTGGCCCAGGACGAGGAGGATTTCCTGGACCTGATCAGTGAATACGCCAACCTGGCCCGGGACTCCCTGGAGTTCAAGCGCAAATGGGTCAACGACAACATGGAGAGGGGCATGTACCCCTTTTCCAGGCGCTACCTCAAGAACGGCCTCAACGGCCATTTCAGCACCATCGGGATCATCGGCGGGCACGAATCCTGCCTGAACCTCCTGGGCAGGGGCATCGACACCCAGGCCGGAGTGCGGTTCATGCGCCGGGTGCTGGATCACCTCCGGGAGCTGACCTCCGCCTTCCAGGAACAGACCGGAAACCTCTACAACCTGGAGGCCACCCCGGCTGAAGGCACGAGCTACAGGCTGGCCAAGATCGACAAGAAGCTCTACCAGGACATCAAGACCTCGGGCGACGAGGTCCCCTACTACACCAACTCCACGGCCCTGCCGGTGAACGCCACCAACGATGTCTTCGCCGCCCTGGAGCACCAGGACCTGCTGCAGCCCATGTACACCGGAGGGACAGTCTTCCACACCTTCCTGGGGGAGGCCTCGGCCGATGTCCGGGCCCTCAAGGAGTTCATCGTCCGGGCCATGTCCAGGACCAAGCTGCCCTACATCTCCATCACCCCGACCTTCTCGATCTGCAAGGAGCACGGCTACCTCAACGGCGAGCAGTTCACCTGCCCCCACTGCGGCCAGGAAGCAGAGGTTTACACCCGGGTCGTGGGCTACTATCGGCCGGTCAAGATGTGGAACAAGGGCAAGAAAGAGGAGTACACCGCACGAAGGGTCTTCACCCCAGTGGAGGATGCGGTCCAGGACTGATCAGAGCGAAAACGAGAACTCTCGCACAGGGGTCCCTGAATCGGGGGCCCCTTTTTTTGTCTCCGGACCATCGTGGGTCCGTTCCCGGAACCTGACCAGTCCCTGGTCGTCGACCAGGATGACGGTGGAGCTCCTGGTGCCGTAAGCCTGACCGCAGATGAAGATCGGGGCCAGGAAACGCTCCAGCTCCAGACCGACCCCGGTGTCCGGGAGATCCTGATCCCCAGGCTGGCTTCGATCCTGGAGCATGTCCATGAGGGCGCCAGGCTCGATCTCCTCTCTCTCCAGGAGCCTGGCCATCAGGGCCTTGCCCCGGACCACCTTGGGCCAGTCGGTGTTCAGGGAATCGTTGCTCAGACCATGGATTCCAGACTCTACTCCCACCAGCTCCTGCTGCCTGGAGGAAAAAAAGAAGAGCTCCTCAAACGATCCCAGGAACAGGTTGAAAGGGTTGTACGCCTCAGTCCGCAGAGCGTCCACAAAAGAGAGCGGCGTCAGGTCGCTGGCCAGGAAACCGCTGACGAGGCCACCCCTGGAGGGCCGGTCGGCCTGGAAGGCCAGTGGGTCCCGGACGTTCGTCAGCCCGGCGAGCCTGCCCTGGTCGGTCACCCCGAGCCATGTCCCCTTCCCGGCACAGTCCCGGCCAGCCAGAACATGAGGGCAATCCTCCCAGAAGCGGGCCGGCCGGGTGCAGCGGTCCCTGAACTCATCCCGGTTCGAGGCCAGAATGAACGGGTACCGAGGATGGGCCTTGACGGCCAGAAGGATCAGGCACACGTCGAATCCGTTGTGACCACAGCTGCGGAGTCAAGGGACATGCTCACTCATCCGGGCTTTTGGATGGATTGACTAGGTGACCTCATTCATGACCACGGCCCCCAGGGGGCAGGCCTCGAGGCAGTCCCAGCAGCCCATGCACAGGTCGTGAAAGACCATGGGCTGCTCAAAGGGTCCGTCGATCTGCTTGATCACCTTGTGCGTGCAGGCTGCCGCCGCGGGGCACTTCCCCCTCTCAGGGTCGCATCTGGCCGGGTCGCAGAGGTCATACTCGATTCTGGCAAATGTCTTCTTGGCTTGGATTGGCATGGATGAAATAGTTGTAAGTTATAAGTTGTAAGTTATAAGTTATATGTTGTACGTTGTACGTTGTCGGTTGTAAGCTGTAGGTTGTAGGTTGGAAATTGTACGTTGCAGGTTGACAGAGAAGCAATCGCCGAAGACCGGTATCAGCCCTGCCACCGGCTTTCATGTACCGGTGAGATCATGGCATCATCTTTCGAGCATGCTCCTCTTGCTGCTCCCCTGTACTCAGGGGAGCTGCCCGGGGGGCTGAGGGGTTCTTTCTTCATTAGCTTCATGCGAGGTCATGTTTGCATTGTCCTGACGCTTCTTTCGGGACCCCTGCCCAACAACCCTCTCACAGCTCGCACCCCAGGGCAAACCCCTGATGCACGGCACCGAAGGCCAGGCCGATCCCTGATGCGTCGCCCACGCTTCTGCAGGGGATCCCCAGCCCCCTGACCGTTTCCTCGAGGGGGTTGTGGGGCCTGGAGCCCACTGCCAGAACCACGGTATCGGCCGGAATGATCCCCTCGCCGTCCACCGTCTGGACCCTGACCCCGTCATCCATGATCTCCAGGGCCTTTGTCCCTGTTCGGCTCTGAACCCCCAGCCGCGTCATCTCCTGCATCATGGTCCACTTGGTGGACTTGCCCAGGTCGCGGCCGATCTTGTCCAGCATCTCGATGAGCACGACCTCCTTGCTTCCATGGCCGGCCAAGCTCTCCAGGGCCTGACACTCCTCGACCCGATTGACGAGGAGGAACTTGAGCTCCTCTGGGGACAGGGCGCCCTGTTCGGCCAGAAAAAGTGCCGTCTCCACCCCGACCGCACCGCCGCCGACAACCACGACCCTGTGGCCGGGCCAGGCCTTTTTGAGCAGCACGTCCCAGGCCTGAACCACATGAGCCTTGTCCCTGCCCGGAATATCGGGCTCAATGGGCTGCGCCCCGGTGGCCAGGATCACCTGGTCCGGATTCTCGAGCTGGATGGCCTGCTGATCTGCTTCCTGGCCCAGCACGGTCCGAACACCGCTCAGACGGACCTGTTCAGCCAGATCTTCGGCCAGGCGGGCAAACTCCTCCCTGCCCGGCGGCACCGAGGCCAGAGCGAGCTGCCCTCCCAGGCTGCCGCCCTTGTCCCACAGAGTGACCTCATGGCCCCTGCCTCTGGCGGTCAAGGCAGCCATCATCCCGGCCGGCCCGCCCCCGATCACGAGAACCCTTTTCGGCTCGGCCGCCTTTTCCGGGTTGCGCTCGAGCTCGTGTCCGGCCCTGGGGTTGCAGAGGCACTCCACATGCTTGAGCTGAAACAAATTGTCAAAGCAGCCCTGGGCGCAGGCGATGCAGTGCACGATCTCTCTCTCCCGGCCGTGTCTGGCCTTGTCCGGCAGGTCAGGATCGGCGATCAGGCTCCGGCCCATGGCCACCAGGTCGCAGACACCGTTGCTGATGAGCTCTCTGGCCTTGAAGGGGTCGTTGATCCGGTGGCTGGCGATGATCGGGACCTCGACAGCCTCCCTGATCTTTCCGGCCAGATAGGCAAAGGCCGCCCTGGGGACACCGGCGGTGATCTGGGGTACCCGGGCCTCGTGCCAGCCGACGTTGACGCAGATTCCGTCCACACCGCCCTGTTCCGCCAGGGCATGGGCCACGCTGCGCATTTCGCCGCTGCCCAGTCCGCCCGGCATGAGGTCGTTGCCGTTCAGGCGGATGAGCACCGGATACTCGGGCCCGACCTGCCCCCGGACCGCCCCCAGAACCTCCAGCCCGAAACGCAGCCGGTTGTCCAGAGAACCCCCGTACTCGTCCTCGCGCTGATTGGTCAGGGGGGAGAGGAACTCGCTGATCAGGTAGCCGGTGCCGCAGAGGATCTCCACAGCATCAAATCCTGCCTCCTTGACCCGGCTGGCAGCCTGGCCGAAGCTGTGCACGATGCCCTCGATCTCCTCCCGCTCCAGGGCCCTGGGCATCTCCCTGGTCATCTTGGACGGAATGGCGGACGGGGCCACCGGGGTCTTGCCGTCCATGAAAAAGGAAAAATTGTACCTCCCGGCATGGTTGAGCTGCACGCAGGACCGGGCCCCGTGCTCGTTGATGACCGCGGCCAGCCGGCTCAGGCCGGGGATGAAGGCGTCGTCGTGCGCCCCGATGTTCAAGCTCGACCCGGAACGGTCATCCACAGTGGCGTAGCCCACGCAGATCAGCCCGGCCCCGCCCCGGGCCCGCTCCCGGTAGAACTCCACAATCTGGTCCGTGACCTGGAACTGGTCGGCCATGCCAAGATGCATGGCCGGCATGGCGATCCTGTTCCTGACCTCCATGGTGTTCATCCGCACCGGCGTGAACAGCGGATCTCGCATTGCGTCCCCCTTTGATGTCATCTTTGTGCGTGGCAAGGCTGACATGTCAATGTTCGTTTTTCTATGGCCTTCTTCACCTGGAAGGGGACAAGATTCTTCGACAGGATCACCAGGATTGACTGGATGAAGATGTTTCACTGGCAGGCCGGATGCCTGCCAATGACCTCATCCGCCACTGGCGGGGAAAGCCTTTCAGCCGCTCATCCTGAGCGGCTGAAAAAGCTCTCTCCTTCCCGCTCATCCTGTTCATCCTGTAAATCCTGTCAAAAGCTCTTTCTCCCTTTTTCATCCTGGCGTCCAGGCATGTCTCAAACAATGTCTCGCAATCAAACAGTCCCTTCGACTTAATCCTTCACAAAGGCCTGCACCTGACGGTCCAGCCAATCCGTCCAGACTTTGATCCCCTCCCCGGTCCGGCAGGACAGGGGAAGAACCGCGAGGTCCGGGTTGAGCTGTCCAGCCCTCTCCCTGAGCAGGTCGAGGTTGAAGTCAAAGAGCTCCAGGGCGTCGATCTTGTTCACCGCCAGGGCGCTGCACCTGGTGAACATGAGCGGGTACTTCAGGGGCTTGTCGTCGCCCTCGGGCACGCTGAGGATCATGGCGCTGGCCACGGCTCCAGTGTCGAACTCGGCCGGACAGACCAGGTTGCCCACATTTTCGACAATGACCAGGTCCAGACCTTCCAGATCGAGCTCTTCCAAACCCCGGGCGACCATGGTCGCATCCAGGTGGCAGAACCCGCCGGTCCTGAGCTGGATCACCTCGGTCCCGGTTTTCGCCACGGTCTCGGCATCGACTACAGAGTCGATGTCCGCCTCCAGGATCCCGATCCGGAAACGATCCTTCAAGGCCTCGATGGTCCGCAGAATGAGGCTGGTCTTTCCCGCCCCGGGTGAGGCCATCAGGTTCAGGACATAGGTCCGGCTGGCTTTGAGCCTCTGCCGCAGCTCCCCGGCCCTGGCGTCGTTCTCGGACAGGATGCCTTCTTTGACCTCAATGAGCCGAATCTCCTCCATCACACTGCCTCCAGATTGACCACCCTGTACTCCCGCCCTGAAACGAGTCTGCAGTTCGGCGATTCACATTCCGGGCAGCTCAGCCTGTCCCTGGACTGCAGATCCGGGGAGAACACGGCCCCGCACCCGGCGCACTCCATCCGGGCCGGAAGCCGCTCGACCTTCAGCCTGGCCCCTTCAGCCACTGAACCTGTGGACAGGTGGTCGAAGTAGCGCTGCATCCACTCCTCCTCCAGGTCGCTCAAGGCCCCGACCTCCATCTGGACCCCCAGGACCTGATTGACCCCGTTGCTGGCCGCATGCTTGAGGACCAGCTTCAGAACCTGCTCCATGACCGGGAGCTCATGCATCGGACATCCTCTCCATGGCCATGTTCATGTAGGTCTCCACCGTGTTCTTCGGAGGCACGTAGTCCTGCTTCTTGATCAGTCGAATGGCCCCGAACTCGCAACCGGGCAGGCACACCCCGCACCCGATGCAGCGGTCCTGGTCGACCTCGGCCACGTCGCCCACCGAGACGGCCTCCATGTGACAGCGCTCGGCGCACACCCCGCAGGCCGTGCACCCATCAGGGTCCACCTCGGCCCGGTAGCTGGTGTGGACCATCTCCGCGGGCTTGTCCAACCGCTTCAGGTTGGAGAGGATCTGGCAGCAGCACCCGCAGCACATGCACATGAAGGCTGGTTTCTGGGCGTTGCCCGGCTGGATGACCAGCCCGGCCTCCTGGCCCTGGGCCAGGATGTTCAAAGCCTCGTCTGTGTCCACGGCCCGGCCCAGACCGTTGTCGATGTAGAAATCAGCCCCGGCCCCGAAGCCCAGACAGACCTCCAGGGGGTAGTCGCACCCTTGCCCGACCATCTGGTGCTCCTTGCGGCAGATGCAGGGCTGGACCGAGATTCTGGACTGGGAGCGGATGATCTCTTCGGCCTGGTCGTAGGGCATGATCGCGGTCTCGGCCTCGATCTCCTCGGAGACAGGGATGACCCTGAGCTGCTTGGTGGGGGTCCGCTCCCAGGCCGTTTTCATCAGGTCCGGGACGTACTCGTTGAAGTACCGGATGAGCTCCTCGTCCAGGTCGTTGACGTGGTACTCCCAGATCCCGACCACGAACTGGGCGGCCATGTAATAGGCTTCTCCCTTGCGCTTGTACCTGAAGATGAGCCCTTTGCCGGCCATGTCCTCCAGGACGGTGGCCATCTCCGCCGGGTCCATGCTCAATTTCCCGGCGATGGACTCTGGCTTCTCCGGCATCAGCTCCAGGGAGGCCGCTATTTCGGCCTCCTGAGGGGTGAAGAGCTTCTTCAGGATCTTGAGCTCAACCCCGCTCTCGGTGGGCGGATATCCAGCAGGCAGGGAATCCAGGTGTGCAGCCAGCTTGGTGTAGACGTCACTCATCTCGATCTCCTTGTTCATTCGTGTTCAGAACGACGGGGAGCAGATTGCCGAAGACCACGCGCTCAAAGTTCTTCAGCGGTTCAGTTGATTTGACCACTTTCATCTGCAGGATGGCCCCCTGCCAGCTGTTGAGGATGAAGCCGGCCACATCGTGTGCTTCCAGGTCCGGGTCGACCTCACCTGCTGCCCTGGCCTCATTCAGGAGTTCGACCAACATGGCCTGCATCCGGCCAAAGACCTGCTCCAGCCTGATTCGGAAGTCCTCGTTCAGATCGCCCATTTCCTGGGCCATGTTCCCGATGGGGCACCCGCCCCTGCACTCATTGCATTCAAAGAGGTCCAAAAACTCGGCAAAAAAACCGCGCAGTCTGTTCAAGGGTGAAAGCTCTCTTCGGGCCGAGGAGCGTTCAAGCCTGGCAAAGAGCACCTCGGCATAGAAATCGATGAGCTGCAGACCGAAATCCTCCTTGTTCTGAAAATAGAAGTAGAAGGACCCCTTGGGCACGCCCGCGCCCTTGAGGATTTCCTGGATTCCGGTGTTGTTGAACCCCTTGTTGTGGACGATCTCCGCCCCGACCTTCAAGATGGAGCTCTTGGTCTGGTGCCTGCCGTCTCGAGCCATAGCGATTCTCCTGTTGAAGACAGGTTGCCTAATAGACCGGTCGTCTACAAATGTCAAACTCCTTGCTCCATGTGCTGGACTCTCCCAGACAGGTCTCAGGGCCTTGGCCTCCCCTGATCCGAATGAAAGCCTGGCTCCAGTGCGACCGCCACCCCCGAGATTGAGCAAATCGCCTTTACACCCCTGAGACCTCTGTTTATGGTGGGGCCAGACTCGTGAACCGGAAGCGGACAAGCTTCCCAGGGAGCTTTTGGGCTTGAATCGTTCAACAAGGAGGTTGAGACATGGCTGCCAAGACCATCCTCATGCTTGTCGGCGACTATGTGGAGGACTACGAGGTCATGGTCCCGTTCCAGATCCTGACCATGGTCGGCCACGCTGTCACGGCTGTGTGCCCGGACAAGAAGGCCGGCGAGACCGTGGCCACGGCTGTGCACGACTTTGAGGGGGATCAGACCTACAGCGAAAAACGGGGGCACAATTTCGCCCTGACCGGAACCTTTGACCAGGTCAGGCCAGAAGATTACGACGCCCTGGTCATTCCAGGCGGCCGGGCCCCGGAGTATATCCGGCTCAACCCGAAAGTCCTGGAGATCGTCCAGCACTTTGCCAGGGAGAACAAGCCCATCGCCTCCATCTGCCACGGCCAGCAGGTCCTGGCTGCCGCCGGGGTGGTCCAGGGCAGGACCTGCACGGCCTATCCAGCGGTCAGGCCCGATCTTGAGCAGGCTGGAGCCACCTGGGCCGAGGTCAACGAGACCGTGACCAATGCCGTGGTGGACGGCAACCTGGTCACCGCCCCGGCCTGGCCGGCCCATCCGGAGTGGATGAAGGCCTTCCTCAAGATCCTGGGCTCCACTGTCGAGCCCTGACTCAGGCTTGACAAATCACTGCTCCAGGACTAGACAAATCTCTCCTGCCCCCGTAGCTCAGGAGGATAGAGCGCGGGATTCCTAATCCCGGTGTCGCGTGTTCGAATCGCGCCGGGGGCACCAGAAACATCAAGGGTTCTCAGCTTCGGCTGAGGACCCTTTTTTCGTTGTAGAGAAATCTCTCCCACTACTCTCTCACCCTTGATAGAATGCCTTGTTTTTCCGCCCTCTCGGTGGACTCTATTCTCTTGGCAAGCATCCAATGGACTGTGCCCTCTGGGGCGTTCGGGCCATGCCCGGCTCCTGAGATTTCAGATTAATGACCCTAGGCGGCCATTGGTTTATAATCTCATTGCTCATGGGAAGCTGGAGGTGAGGAAGGGGAGGTATATGGAGCCTTCATCAAGACTAATCAGAAATGGTGATCTAAGTGATCACAGAACATAGCAGAAAATCAAAGCCCATTTCAATCACATCGCCAGATCTCCCAGCCTACCATCTTCCCCAAAGCTGACCTCCTGCCAGAATAGCTGTAGACATCTTCATCGGCTTGGCCTCTGAGGATATCTGCCGAGATTTGGCACGTAGGCTTGACTTGACCGAAAAACAGATTCGGATAACATTGGCTTAGGATAGTTAAGATTTTCTGTACCATTAACAATGAAATGAGTATTCAGAATTTGCATCTCTCTTTTTCCTCAAATCAACACATCCAATCAGCGCACTGGAAAAGCATTCCCAGTTATTGGCCTCAGGCTCCATAAATGATATCAAGAAAAAATCTCTATAATCAATTGTTATGAAGGGACTTAACTTATGGATATAAAAGAAAATGAATATATCATTGTTGGCAGTGGTCCCGGCGGGGCTACGGTTGCTAAAGAATTATCAAAGAGAGAAAAGAAAGTTCTCATTCTCGAAAGGGGAGATAACGATCCGTTGACCGGAAGCTTCTGGCAAGGCGCCAGGACAATTTTGTTTCCTGGCAGAAGCATGCTTTTTACACGCCAAATGTTGGGCCTCGTTAGAGGTATTACAACCGGCGGAAGCACAGTCCATTATTATGCGACGGCATATCCTGTTCCTTTCGATATGCTAAGATCTTACGGGATTGATATTATTGATGAGGTAAAGGAGTTAAGAGAAGAGCTTCCGGTTGCTCCACTTAAAGATGAGATGGTTGGCCCTATGTCAAACCGCCTCATGGAGAGCGCTCAAAACCTTGGATACAGATGGAAAAAATTAGACAAATTCATGTATCAGAATAGATGGAAACCAGAATATGCATTTAGCCATTATGGCGATCCCCATCAGGTGAAGTGGAGCGCAAGAATGTATATTGAGGAAGCTGTGACGAATGGGGGAAAACTCATAAGCGGTGCAAAAGTGAATAAGGTTCTATTTGAAGGAAAAAAATCGGTTGGCGTAGAATTTACGAAAGGTCTAAAGAAATACAAAGCTTTTGCACCAAAGGTTATTATTTCCGCAGGTGGTATAGGCACTCCTGTCATACTTCGAGCAAGCGGCATTAAAAGAGCCGGATATGATTTTTTCTTTGATCCACTCATCGGTGTTCGGGGTACAGTAAAAGACATTGATGTTCCGGCCAGTGAAATTCCTATGACCGCAGGTGTGCATATTGAAGACGAGGGTTACATGATGACTGATATGGCACACCCTTTTGCAACATCCGCGATGTTTGCAGCTGGTGTATTCAGGTTTGATAAAGCGTTTTCACGGCGAAACACTTTTCAAATAATGGTAAAAGCAAAGGATGAACTTGGTGGGAAACTTACCGACAGCGGAGGAGTAAGAAAAATATTAGACAAGACTGAAAAACAGAAGCTGCAGAGGGGATATGAACGGGCAAAAGAGATATTAAAAAAAGCGGGTGCTAAAAGTATTTTCAAGACTCAGTATCTTGCTGCCCATCCAGGTGGTACGGTCAAGGTTGGTGATCTTTTGGATTCTAATCTTATGACAAGAATTGAAAACCTATATGTCTGTGATTGCTCGGTAATTCCTGAGGCTTGGGGAATGCCACCAACAACAACCATTATTGCCCTTGGAAAGCGTCTTGCCAAGTATCTTTCAGAGGAAACAAAATAGCGGCGGCTTGAAAACAATAATGTTTTTCTTTCAATAAAAAATATGGAGAAAGATCGACCCACATTCATAACAAATCAATGGTGCCGACTCGTAAACTTGCGGCACATTTCAAGCGTTATCCACTAGACTATGGCTATGACCCTTTAATATTGCAGAATCTTTTTTGCCAGGAATGGCAAACAAGATTCTTGCCCGGGGTCAGGTCATTTGATAAGCCCCGGGGTTTCTCTTTACCCACCCTCGCCAGCTATCCATTAAAAATGGCCAGTCTCGGCTGGACTAGCTCTCAAAGCGATCAATATTCCAGTGTATTGGGAATTCTGTCGGCCTTGGCACGTAGGCTTCAAATTTGACTCTTTTAGAAATCATGTATATTATATAAATTGTAAATATATTGAAAAACTTTACAATCATTTGTTGTGCCAATGCATAGAAAAAAAGGAAAACTCATGGGCATTGATTTGAAGAAGGAACAGGCAGAATCCAGAGAAAGGCCAAG